>JAYTXO010000039.1:0-8041 GCA_043742905.1 Microbacteriaceae bacterium
CGCACTGCACGCAACGCGCTTGTTGTGGAAAATCTGCCGCTCGTCGGCTACCTCGTGTCCGAGGTCTGGGGCCGCGCAACCCACCTGTCGCGCGATGACCTCGCCGCGGCCGGCGCCGTCGCCCTGATCACCGCCGCCGACGCCTTCGACCCGACCCTCGGCGTGCCATTCGGCGCCTATGCACGCCGTCGTGTGCTCGGCGCCTTCGCTGACGAGATGCGATCTTCTGACTGGGCCACTCGCACCGTGCGCCACCGCATCAAGGAGGTGCTGCAAGTCAAGGAGACGCTGACCGCAGCTCTGGGACGCGACGCGACTCTCGACGAGGTCGCCTCGGCGCTCGGCGTCGACCGGACCTCCGCAGCCGAGGCGCTCGCCGACTCGTCGCGTTCGGTCACCTCGCTCGACGAGACCGTGGGCGATCGGCTCGCCGCTGAGATGTCGTCTCCCGAGGATTCCCTGGTGACGGCGGAACGTGCCGGAATCGTGCGGGCGGCCGTCGACGCCCTGCCCGAGAAGATGCGCCATATCGTCACAGAGATCTACTTCAACGACCGGACGGTCAAAGAACTCGCCGAGGAGTTGGGGGCCACGCATTCCGCGATCTCCCAGCAGCGATCCGAGGGCATTCGACTGCTGCGCGATGGCCTCGAAACCCACTATGCCGACGATGTCGATGTCAGCGCGGCCCGTCATTCTCGCATTGCCGAGTCGCGCCGTAGCGCTTATCTCGCGCGCCTGGCACAGTCCGCTGGCCTCGGCATTGCCGGCCTCGTGCGTCCGGTCCGTGTCTGGGAGTCCGCCGTCTCCTAGTCGGAAGCCGCCAGCAGAAAAAATCTTTCGGCGAACTGCTAACGCAAATCCGAACCTCGCCGAAAGTCTTCAATGCCAGCCCATGGATGGGCCGGCGCACAACGCCAAATCATGGAGGAACAAAATGGCACTCAGCATCACCAACAACATCGCAGCACTCAACGCATATCAGAACCTGACCAACGCCCAGGACAAACTCACCTCGTCGATCGCGAAGCTTTCCAGCGGTATGGCAATCACCACGGCAGGCGACAACGCGGCCGGCCTGGCCATCTCGACCGGTCTCACCTCGCAGGTCAACGGCCTGAACGTGGCCGCGACTAACGCGCAGTCCGGTCTCAACGTGGTGCAGACGGCAAGCGGTGCGCTCACCCAGGTGACGAGCATGCTGCAGCGCCTGCGCGACCTCGCGGTCCAAGCGGCCAATGACTCGAACAGCGCGGCATCCCGTGCCGACATCGGGACTGAGGCCACTCAAATCACGAACGAGCTCACCCGGGTCAGCACTTCGACGAACTACAACGGCACCAAGCTGCTCGACGGTTCGTCCACGGCGCTGAACTTCCAGGTGGGCGCGAACGCCGGTGCGGACAACACGATCACGGTCAACTTGGCGTCGGCCAACGTTGCCGCAATCGCAACCGCCCTCACCACCGGTGCCGGCGCGCTCGACTTCTCCTCGAACGCGGCTGCTCAAGCCTCGATCACCTCGATCGACACGCAGCTCAGCGGCGTGTCGACGGCACAGGCGAACCTCGGTTCTGTGCAGAACCGCTTCACGAACGCTATTGCTTCGGTGAACGTGGCCTCCCAGAACCTTAACGCCGCCAGCTCGCAGATCACGTCGACGGACATGGCCAAGCAGATGGTGATCTTCGCAGGTCAGCAGGTCCAGGCGCAGGCTGCCACCGCCATCCTGGCTCAGGCGAACCAGCTGCCGCAGAGCGTTTTGAAGCTCCTGCAGTAAGTCGCCGCACTCGTCCGGCGGCGGCAAGAGAGACCTGAACCGTCTGCTCTCCGCCGCCGGGCACTCCCCTGCACCCCACCCAAGACGAAGGAGCGGAAGCGGTGACCTCGACCAATGTCACAAGCTCGACAAACACCGCGGGAGCCTCCGTACTCGCGGGAGTCATCAGCGGACTCAACACCGCCGCCCTCGTGGCCGCTCAGATTGCAGCCGAGTCCGGCCCGAAGTATGCCCTGCAGAAGCTCGTCACGACGGACAGCACCCTGCTCGGTGCGCTTCAGAAGCTGAATAGCTCATACGCCACCCTCGCGGCCCAGGCGAAAGCCGACGCCGCGACCAATGCCTGGAACGTCTTCACCACCACGAGCTCGGACGCGACCGTCACCGCGTCCACCACCACGGACGCGAGCGCCGGAACTCTCTCCTTTTCGATCAACTCTGCCGCGGCGGCCCAGGTGGCAGTCACCGCCCCGATGCCGAACTCGAGTTCGACCCCCGTTTTCACCATCGTCGGCAGCACCGGCACGCAGGTTGAGATCCACCCCGCATCCGGCACCGTCGTCGACATCGCTGCCGCGATCAACTCATCTTCCGCGGGAGTCTCCGCGATTGCCGTCGCAGCGGGTCAGGATGCGGCAACGGGCGCGGCGCTGTACCGGCTTCAACTCACGTCCCTCCACACCGGCGCTTCGGGTGCGTTCAGGTTCTACAGGGGATCATCCAGTGACGTCAATGCCGGTACAGCGCCAAACCTCCTCGAACAGCCCGGGGCCGCCATCATCCACACCGCATCCGATGCCTCCCTGACTCTGTGGGCGGGCACTTCGGCCGCGCAGACGGTCACGTCGACGAGTAACACTTTCCTCAACCTGCTTCCCGGGGTCACAGTCACCGTGTCCAAGGCCTCAACCGATCCCGTGACGCTTACGGTCGCGCACGACACCGCGACCATCACGGCTGCCGCGTCAACGCTGGTCTCGGCTGTCGACTCGCTACTGCAGTCGATATCGGCGAGCAGCTCGGTCAGCTCCAACATCGACGCCTCGGGAAACGCGGCGACTTCGGGCGGCCCATTCGTCGGCGACAGCCTGATCCGCAATTCGGCATACGCGCTCTTCAACGCGGTCGCCCAGCCGGCGGGAGGTAAGTCGCCCGCAACCATCGGCATCAGCCTCAACTCGGACGGCTCGATTACATTCGACGCGGCAAAGTTCCAAGCGGCGCTCAGCTCGAATCCTGACGGAACCCACGCCATGCTCCAGAGCATCTCGGCCGCCGTCGCCGCTCAGGCAACCGCTCAATCCGACCCGGTGTCCGGTGCGCTGACCGGCAGAGTCTCGAGCCTGAACAGCGACATCCGTGGCTTGAACAGCCAGGTCTCGGTCTGGACCACCGAGCTGGCGACGCGTCAAACCGCTCTCGAGTCCGTCTTCGCCGCCATGGAGACCCAGCTCAGCGCATTGAAGACCCAGTCCAGCTGGCTCAGTCAGCAGTTCCCGACCACAATTTCCAGCAACGGACGCAACTAATGTCGATCTTTCCCGGGGCCAACGCACGCGCTACATACCTGCGCGACTCGATCACCTCCGCCTCACCGGCGCAAGTGCTCACCATGTTCTACGACCGGCTCCTGCTTGACCTGCAATGGGCCGAGCAGTGCCAGGGTGCCGGCGACTGGGTGGCAGCAAGCCACCACATCATCCACGCGCAGGATATCCTCGCTGAACTCGCCGCCACTCTGAAGCCTGAAATGTGGACGGGCGGCCCGGCTCTCATGTCGCTGTACCACTATGTGCTCGGCATCCTGCGCACCGGCAACGCCTGGCGTGACATCGAGCCGACACTCGAAGCGATTGAGCTGCTGGAACCGCTCCGCATCGCCTGGCACGACGCCCACGAAGCCCACCTCGCCGAGCCAACTTCTGCTCGGCTGTCCGCCGTTGGCTGACCCCCTGGACCGATGGGTCGCCCTTCTCGACGAGTTTGATCGTCAGCTCGCGCGATCTGCCACGGGACTTGGACTCAGCACGACTCCCTCGGGCATCTGGAATATGGACGAAATCCGAGCCTCGATCGGACCCGTAGGACCCATACCGGAGAGCCTCGCCGCGCGCACCCGCCGCGTGCTCGCCGAATACGAGAAGGCTTTCACTCGCATCCAGGCCGCCAAGCGCCTGGTCGGCGAACACCTTGAGATGCTCCAGAGCGTCCGCGGCGGAGCCGCCGCAGACCCGGTGTACCTCGACCGCGTCAGCTGAACTGAGCGTGACCATGAAAAGCTCGGCCACTTTTGCTTACGCCGATGCGCTCGTAACCGATAGCTCTCTGTAGAGCAGGATCGCTCGATGCAGTAAGGCCAGGGATCGGCCGCTCGTCCTTGTCCGATCTTGCGCGAAAGTCAGGTCCCGATGCTCGAATCCGTTTCTATCAATGCCCTCTCCAGTGCACTGGCGGGTCTCTCTGCGCGGCAGGCGGCAACGGCGAACAACATCGCCAACATCAACACGCCCAACTATCGCTCTCAGAAGGTCTCCTTCGAGTCCGCCCTCGCGGCATCCGTCAAGGCGGGAAGCGGAATCGTCGCGCCCACCGCCGGCCTGTCGCTCGAGCCGACTCAGACGGACGGCAACAACGTGAACCTCGACACCGAGGACATCACCAACGCGAACACGGTGCTCCAATACCAGTTCGCGAGTCAGGCGATCGGCCAGGAGCTCACGTCCATCCTCCCTGCACTGAACGTCAACTGATATGAGCATGAACGCCATCGGGATCGCCGGTTCGGGGCTCGACGTCAACCGACAGTGGCTCAATGCCATCTCGGACAACATCGCCAACATGAACGACGTGACCGCGACCAGCGGCCCCGCCTTCCAAGCTCGCTACGTCGTGGCGCAGGCCGGCGCAGGAACCTCGGGCGTTTTTGTCGAAGGCACCGTGCTCGGCGACTCGGCCGGAATCGTCAAGAGCGACCCGAACAATCCACTCGCTGACGCTGAGGGCAACGTGCGCATACCCAATATCGACCTCGGCGACCAGATGGGCCAGCTGATCATGGCGCAGCGGGCATACGAGGCAAACGCCAAGGTCGTGTCATCCGCGCAAACCACATACCAAGCGGCACTCGCAATCGGAAAGGGCGCATGATGTCTATCCCCTCTATCACCTCTGTCTCCTCTATCGCGACCGCCACCGGCGCACAGCCAATCAACTCGACGGCCGCCACCGCGTCCGTCGACGGCGGCAGCTCGTTCGGCTCTGCCCTTGTGAATGCGCTTAACTCGGTGCAGTCGACGCAGGCCACCGCCAACCAGCTGAACATCCAGGCCGTCACCGGCACCTCGACCGACATCGCGCAGGCCACCATCGCCTCGACCCGGGCGCAGGTCGAGGTGCAGCTCGTCTCTGCCGTGCGCAACCGCGCCATCGACGCGTTCAACAGCATCATGAACATGAACGCCTGATGCCCCCCGCATTGACGGCGTCCCTCCGCCGCCTCACCCACACGCTCCGCGAGTTCACGGTCGGACAGCGCACCATCGCGATCATCGGTCTCGCCGTGCTCCTGGTCGGCGGCGCCGGTCTGACCGCCTGGCTGAGCCAGCCGAGCTTCTCGCCCTTGTTCACCAGCCTGTCGCCGAGCGACGCGGGCTCGATTACCACGTTGCTCCACGCTGACGGCGTGCCGTACAAGCTCGCCGACGGCGGTAACACGATCCTCGTCCCTCAGCAGGATGTCGACTCAGAACGCCTGAAAGCCGCGTCGGCTGGCCTGCCGGGCCTGAGTAACGACGGATACGGGCTGCTGAACAGCCTCGGCGTTACGGCGTCCGCGTTCCAGCAGACCACGACATATCAACGCGCCCTCCAGGGAGAGCTGGCCACCACCATTGAGGCGATGCGAGGCGTGCAGACCGCCTCGGTCAAGCTGGCCATCCCCGACCAGACGGTGTTCACCTCCGAGCAGGTGCCGACCACGGCATCCGTTTTTGTCAGAACCCAAGGTAATACGAGCCTCAACACCTCCCAGGTGGCGGCGATCGTCCACCTGGTCGCGGCATCCGTCGATAATCTGAAGCCGGCCGATGTGTCTGTGGTCTCGGCCGACGGCACCGTTCTTTCGGGATCGGGATCGGGGACGGCCACTGGCAGCGACTCGGGCTCGGCCTCCAGCTACCAGGCGAGCACGCAGGCCAGCGTGCAGGCTATGCTCGACCGGGTCCTCGGTGCTGGCAACTCGACCGTGGTCGTCGCCGCGGACCTGTCGAAGGACTCAGCGCAACGCGTCACGCAGACCTACGCCGTTCCCACCAACTCGCCTGCGCTCAACGAGCAGAACAGCACGACCGTCGATAACAGTTCCGGGCGTTCATCGTCTGGCGCGACAGGAGTCCTGGGCCCTGACAACATTGCAGTGCCGACCGGGGCCATGACCCCGGGTGCGAGCAGCAGCTACACGACGTCGACAACCAAAAACAACGCGATAGACCAGACAACCGAGACCACCACCATTCCGGCGGGATCGATAACGCGACAGACGATCTCCATTGCCGTGAACAAGGCGGCTGCGTCCGGGATCTCGGCGTCGAGCATCCAGAAGCTGGTCAGCGGTGCGGCCGGAGTCGACATCAAGCGAGGCGACCAGGTGGAGGTGCAGATGTTGCCCTTCAGCAAGACGGGGGCCGCCCAGGCCAACGCGGCGATCGCCTCCCAAAGCGGCGAAGACACGCAGCAGAACATCGTGAAGATTGCGACAACCGGCCTAACCGTGCTGGGCCTACTACTTGCACTGTTCTTGCTGTTCCGCTTCCTCTCGGCCGCGTCGAAACGCCGCGAGGCTTCGCCCATCGACATCGGCCCACTCAATGCCCGGACGCTGCTCGACGCAGACCCGCAGATCGACCTGTCCGAATATCCGGGGATCACGGGCGGCCCGCTGTCCCCGACGGGCGGCCCGCTGCCGTTGGAGTCACTCGCCGAGCAGCCTGAACACTCCCGGATGCGCGCGAGCGTGGACCGCCTCTCGACCACCGACCCGCAGCGCACCGCGGACTACCTCCGGTCCTTCATGGATGACAAGCAGCCCGTATGACCGAGCCAACACTGACTCTGACCGGCATCCAGAAGGCCGCCCTGGTCATCATGCAAATGTCGCGGGAAAACGCGGCGGAGGTGATGCGCCTCCTCTCGGAGAGCGAAGCGGACGAGATCATCGGCGAGATCGTGCGACTGCAGAAAGTGGACGCCTCGATGGTGGACTACGCCGTCAAAGAATTCTACGCACACACCCAGATGTCGGCGGCTCGCGCCCGCGGCGGCCTCGAGTTCGCGGAGGAGCTTCTCAACGCCTCCTACGGCGCCGAGCGCGCCGCGGGTTTCCTCGACCGCGTCTCGGCGACCATGGCGGGGACGTCTTTCGAGTTTCTCGACGCGGCAGACCCGCACCAGATCTCCAACCTCCTGGGCAACGAACTGCCGGAAACGAAGGCTCTAGTGCTCGCGCACCTGTCCCCTAGCAAGGCATCGCAGGTGCTGGCCAAGTTTGACTCGGCTGTGCAGCTCGACGTCGCGGAGGCGATCGCCGGGATGCGCACGGCGACTCCAGAAGCGGTCAGCATTGTGGCCGACAGCCTGCGTCGCTCCGCGCGTGCTGTCGTCACTCCGCGACAGCGCGCCGAGGTCGTAGGGGGCGTGCAGCCGCTCGTGGACATCATCAACCGTGCCGACGTTGCGACAGAGCACGACCTGCTGGAGGCGCTGGATGCGCGGGATCCGCAGCTCGCCGAGGAGGTGCGGTCGCGCATGATCACCTTCGCCGACCTGATCCGTCTCGGCGCGAAAGACGTTCAGCAGGTGCTTCGCGGGATCGACGCCGCCCTGCTCGCGATCGCGCTCAAAGGCGCAACACCAGAACTGTCAGCGACGGTGCGGGACAACATCTCGGAACGCAACCGGGAATCACTCGACGATGAACTGCGAAACCTCGGCCGCGTGCGCAAGAAGCAGGTGGACGAGGCTCGAGCCGAGATCGCCCGAACGATCCGCGAACTCGAAGCCGAGGGCACCATCTCTCTCCAAAGGGGCGAAAACGAGGAAGACGAGGACGAATATGTCAACTGACAATGCGTTCTCCGAGGTTCACTACCCGATCATTGCCACGGCGCAGTTAGAGGAGGAGACGGCGCGCGCAAAAATCCGCGGGCACGCGGCCGGGTTTGCCGAAGGTCTCCGCGCGGCAGAGGCACTGGCAGCAGTCGACGC
>JAYTXO010000040.1:0-2440 GCA_043742905.1 Microbacteriaceae bacterium
TCCTCAGGGATCAGGGTTTGTGTAAGCCCTCTGATCCTGGGCACCCTCGCCACTCAGCTGGTGGATCCTCGCGCGGAACGCGCGAATCCCTTGGAACCAACCATCTAGGTGGCGAAGCCGAAGTCGCCCCATCGGTCGGCGAAGTACTCGGTGAGTTCTTCGGCGGGCATCGTGCGCGTGCTGTTGTTCATGCGCACGTAGAAGACGTGACCGTCCTTGCTGGTTTTGGCCACATACGAGCTCAGACGAGGGCACATCGAAAGCTCTGTGATCGAGGAAGCTCGGCGAGGGCATGGGTGAGGTCGGGAGGCCCGACGTGCATCCAGGGTGTTCGACCCGAGCTACGGTCAGCGACAGGCGCGCCAGCGTTCCATCAGGGCAGTATGTGCTCCCGCCACGGAGTGCCTTCGTGTTCGGTGGATGCATCGATTGGGGGAGGGCGATGTCGAGCGCTGATGAGATCCGAGACGTCCAGCGAGCGGCGTGGGCCGTGCTCGCGGCGGGCTGGGAAAAGTGGGACTCGGTCATCATGGATCAGCTGGGCCCGGTCGGTGCAGCGATGATCGAGTGTCTCGACATCGCTGAAGATCAGCAGCATCTGGACATCGCCTCGGGCACGGGTGAGCCGGGTTTGAGCATCGCGAAAAGGTCGCCGAAGGGACGCTTCGTGCTGACCGACCTCGTCGCGGAGATGCTGGACATAGCCGCGCGACGAGCCAGGGCGCAAGGGATCGTCAATATCGAGACGAAGGTGTGCAGCGCCGATGATCTGCCGTTCGACGACGCCACATTCGATAGCGTCTCGGTGCGCTTTGGGTACATGTTCTTCCCCGACATGGCCAAGGCGACGGCCGAGTTCGTGCGTGTGCTCAAGCCGGGCGGGCGGCTCTGCTCGTCGGTTTGGGTGAAGCCCGAGGAGAACCCGTGGACGACGATCGCCATGCAGGCAATCGCGACCGAGGCGGTGGTGGCGCTACCCGACCCAGAAGGACCGAACATGTTTCGGTGCGCTGCCCCGCGATATCTCAGTGCCCTGTACGAGGACGCGGGGCTGTGCGACGTTGTCGAGTGGGACGTCGCCGTCGAGCTCGTGACGTCTTCGCCCGAGCAGTATTGGGAGATGATCAGCGAGCACGTCTCGCTCGCAGTTGCGGCGCTTCAGCAGATCGACGAGCCGGCGCGGGGGCGGATTCGGGCACACGCCATTGCGAAGGTGAGCGCGTTCGAGAAGAACGGCAAGGTCCGGGTTCCGGGTCTAGCGCGTTGCATCGTGGGAGCGAAACCGGACGCGAGTGGCACGCGCCCCCACGACGACGCGCGATCCACCAACGCGGGCTGACCGACCCAGCCCTTGGCCCAAGCCGCTCCACAACTGCCGACCGGCGCTTGATGTTGCGGTCCCAAACGTGGGGCATCCTGGCGATCGTGAACGCACCGACCGCGACATCTCGTCCCAATTCTGGGTGTCCGCCGTGTCGGCGTAGCGGCTCATGAGCTCGACGAGCTCGTCACGGTCATGGGCTTCGGTCATCGCGCCCTCCGTCGCTCTCGTGGCCATTCAGCACGATTGCCGACTGAAGCATGCCTCTGACCACCAGTAGATGCTGCCCATCGATATACACGCGGGGCTTGGCCGAACATCGGTGTGCAAGTCGCCCCGGAGCAGGAGCCCGTTGGTGCGTCGCCGCGACACCCTGCGGATCAGCGCAAACCGGTGACCGTGCCATCTGGCTGCAGGTCGATCTCGCGGTAGCGGCCTTGCGCCGGCAGGCCCGGCATCGTGAGGATGTCGCCGGCGTACACGGTGAGAAAACCTGCACCGGCCGCAAGCCGCACATCGCGCACCGGAAAGGTGAAGCCTTCCGGCGCGCCGCCGACCTTGGGGTCGTGCGACAACGACGAGTGCGTCTTCGCGACGCACACCGGCAGCTTGCCGAAGCCCGCCTTCTCGAAGCGGTGCAACGCACGCAGCGCTGCGGGTTCCCACTGCACCTCGGCCGCGCCGTAGAGCGTGGTAGCGAGCGCGCGCACCTTGGCCTCTGCCGGATCGTCGAGCGCGTAGAGACGCCGCGGCGTGGCGCCGGCCGCGCATGCCTGCTCGACCGCAGCGGCCATGTCGGTGGCGCCCGCCGCGCCGTTTGCGAACGCGGTGTGCTCGACCACGTCGAACGCGCCCGCATCCGAGGCGATGGACCGCACGGCGGCGAGCTCTGCGGCGGTGTCGTCGGGGAAGCGGTTGATCGCCACGACAACCGGCACCCCGAACGCGCGGAGGTTCGAGACATGCCGACGCAGGTTGGCGCCCCCGACGTGCACCGCGTCGACGTCTTCGAAGCCGAGTGCCGCGTTCGCGTGGCTCTTCAGCGCACGCACCGTCGCCACGAGCACGGCGGCATCGGGCCAGAAGCCGGTTTGCCCGCATTTGAGATGGAAGAACTTC
>JAYTXO010000041.1:0-4066 GCA_043742905.1 Microbacteriaceae bacterium
CGAGATCGAAGTGAACCATCTCGAATCTCCGGACGCCGACAACTCCGGCCCCTCGGTGGCCGACGCCGCAATGGTTCCGCTTGTCGGCCGGATCGCGGCGGGCATCCCGATCACCGCGGAGCAGCAGATTGACGAGATTTTTCCGCTCCCCCGCCAGCTGGTCGGCAAGGGTGACCTGTTCATGCTCAAGGTCGTCGGTGAGTCGATGATCGACGCCGCGATCTGCGACGGCGACTGGGTTGTCGTACGACAGCAGAACACGGCGGAGAACGGCGAGATCGTCGCTGCCATGTTGGACGGCGAGGCGACGGTGAAAGTCTTCCGCCAGCGCGACGGTCACACGTGGTTGCTCCCCCGCAACTCGGCATTCGAACCGATCATGGGAGACAAGGCCGAAGTACTCGGCAAGATCGTCGCCGTGTTGCGCTCGGTCTGAGCAGCTGGGGTCTGAGCAGCTGGGGTCTGAGCAGCTCAGCGTGGGCAGCCCAGGCTGATCAGCTCAGGAGGGTTGGCACAGGTACGCGGCAAATCCGACCTCGCACCGGGTGCGGAAACCCAGCCTCTCGTACAGTGCGATCGCCGCAGTATTCGAGGTCGCCACGTGCAGCATCGGTCGGTCGCCGCGCGCCGAGATGGATGAGGCGACAGCGCGCACCAGCCGGCTGGCAAGTCCCTGCCCCCGCACCGCCTCGTCCGTGCAGACGGCGCTGATCTCGGCCCATCCCGGAGGGTGCAGTCTCTCCCCCGCCATCGCGACCAGCACCCCCTCTCTGCGGACGCCGAGGTAGCCGCCGAACTCATGCGTGCGTGCTTCAAACGGCCCGGGTCGCGTGCGCGCGGCCAGCTCGACCATCTCGCTGGCGTCGTCAGGACCGAGCCTGACGATCTCCGGGTCGCTCACCCGCTCCACAGTCTCCGCGAGCATCTGAAGGCCGCGAGCCGAGAAGGTCTCGACCCACCCGCGGGGGACGCGGGCACTCCGGAACATCGCAGCTGGTCCAGAAGACCCGAGTAGCTCCGCCAGATCGTCCCAGGATGCCTCGTCGTCATCTGCGATCCCAACGAAGGGCGACACCGCGGGATCGAACCGCACCGCGCGTCCCCTGCGGACCGCGAAGGCAGCTTGCGGGCCGGTCAGGGCGAACCAGACCGGATTGTCGAGCACGGACTCGTCGTGGACTGGCATGCCCTCACCCTAGAAGACGGAAGCCGAGATGGACGCGGGCGCGGAAGCCGTGGTTCCGGCAATCGCCGTGCCCCCCGCAGCTCGCGAGACCGCGACCGACGACGAACGGGGGGACGGCGAGACGAGAGAGCCTTTTCAGAGCCAACCTCAGGTCTGTGATGGACAGCCTGTCAAGGGTGGACGGGAGTGACCTGTTCGCGCACCGCTCGGGTGGCGGCCAGCATATTCTCGAGCGAGGCGACGGTCTCGTCGTAGCCGCGGGTCTTCAGGCCGCAATCGGGGTTGACCCAGACCTGGCGAAGGGGAATGTTGGCGACCGCGGCCTCGAGCAACTCCTGCACCTCGTCCTCACTGGGGACGCGCGGCGAGTGGATGTCGTAGACGCCCGGGCCGATGCCGCGTGCGAAGCCGCTGCGCTTAAGTTCGGGAACCACCTCGCCACGGGACCGGGCGGACTCGATAGAGGTGACGTCGGCATCCAGCCGGTCGATCGCATCGAGCACCACGCCGAACTCGGAGTAGCAGAGATGCGTGTGAATTTGCGTCGCGTCTTTCACGCCGGCAGTCGCCAGCTTGAAGGAGTCGACCGACCAGTCGAGGTAGACATCCTGATCACGCTTCTTGAGCGGGAGCAGCTCGCGCAACGCCGGTTCGTCGACCTGAATAATGGTGATGCCAGCGGTCTCCAGGTCCACGATCTCGTCGCGGAGGGCCAGGGCGACCTGGTTGGCAGTCTCGGCGATCGGCTGATCATCGCGCACGAACGACCACGCGAGGATCGTGACAGGCCCGGTAAGCATGCCCTTGACGGGCTTCGCCGTCAAACTCTGCGTGAAGGTCGACCAACGCACTGTGATCGGCGCCGGACGCGAGACGTCACCCCACAGGATGCTGGGCCGCGTCGCACGGGACCCGTACGACTGCACCCACCCGTTCTGCGTCACCGCAAAGCCGTCGAGGTTCTCGGCGAAGTACTGCACCATGTCGTTGCGCTCGGGCTCGCCGTGCACCAGCACGTCCAGCCCGATGCGCTCCTGGAGCTCGATGACGTCCGCAATCTCCCGCTCAAGGAACCGCTCGTACTCTGCCTGGTCGATCTCGCCCTTCGCGAAGCGCGCCCGCTCCTTCCGGATCGCCCCAGTCTGCGGGAACGAACCAATCGTCGTCGTCGGCAGCACCGGGAGGCCGAAGGCGGCATCCTGCGCCTCGCGACGCACCTCGTAGTCGCCCCGGGTGAAGGCGGCGGCGTCGAGCGCGGCGACGCGTTGACGGACCGCGCCGTCGCGCACACCCGCGGCGTGGTGACGGTCGTTGAGGGCTGCAGATGCGGCATCCAGTTCGCTCTGGATCGCGCCTCGCCCGTCACGCAGCCCCCTGGTCAGGATCTCGACCTGGTCGACCTTCTGGTCGGCAAAGGCCAGCCAGCTCTTGAGCTGGGCGGACAATTCCGGCTCGTTGGCGATGTCGTGCGGGGTGTGGAACAGGTTCGTCGAGGTACCCACGGCGACATTCGACGACACCGCGCGCAGGGCTTCGAGCTTGTCGAAAGCGGCCGACAGGTCCCCGCGCCAGATGTTGTGGCCGTCGATAACGCCGCCCACAAGCACCTTGTCTGTCACGATGCCCGTGGGCAGCGCACCTTTCACCAAGTCGAGAGCGATCGCGTCGATCGGAGCCTTCTCGAGAACGGGCAGGGCATCGTCGAGCGAGCCGTACGGCGCCGCGACCATGATCCCGAGCGGGGCGCCGGATCCGAGCACCTCGTAGGCAGCCTGGAGAGCCGTCAGCATGACACCGCGCGGCGCGACGATCGATTCGCTGACCAGTGCGGGTTCATCGAGCTGCACCCACTCGGCGCCGGCCTCGGCCAGGCGGGCGAGCAGCTCGACGTAGACAGGCAGCAGCTCGTCGAGCTTCGTGAGCGGCACGAAATCGGCGGAAACACCGTCGGCCGGCTTGCTGAGTGCAAGCAGCGTGACGGGGCCTACGATGACAGGCCGCGTGGTGTAGCCAGCGGCCTTCGCCTCTGCGACCTCGCGCACGAGCCGATCGCTGGCGAGGTGGAAGGTCGTGTCCGGCCCGATTTCCGGCACCAGGTAGTGATAGTTCGAGTCGAACCACTTGGTCATCTCGAGCGGGGCTTTCTCACCCTCGCCGCGCGCGATCGTGAAGTAGCCGCTCAGCGACACCGTGCCGTCGCTCTCCACGAGATCCGCAAAACGCTCGGGAACCGCGCCCACCGTGACGGCGGCATCCAGCACCTGGTCATAGTAGGAAAACGAATCCGGGATCGACGAATCCGTGGCGCCCAGACCGAGCGTCACGAGGCGCTCTCGCGTCGCCGCGCGTAGCCCGGCTGCAATCTCCTCCAGTTCGGCGACGCCGATGTCGTGTCTCCAGAATGCCTCGATGGCGCGCTTGAGCTCACGGCGAGGTCCAATGCGGGGGTATCCCAGGATCGTGCCGGTCGGGAAGGGGGTGGTGGCCGTCATGAGGAGATCTCCATCTGGTTGAGCACACCAACCGCGCCGAGAACGGCGAGGGGGGCGCGGGATTGGTTGAAGGTGTAGAGATGGATGCCAGAGGCACCGCCCGCGAGCACGTCGCGAGCCAGCCGGGCCGCGTGCGCGATGCCGACCGATGCCGGATCCTCGGCCGCGCGGAGGTCACGCAGCAGTTGCGCAGGTGTCGTCTCGTCGGTGAGCTCAAGAATACGGCGCAGACGCTGCTCGCTGAGCACCGGCATGATGCCCGGCAGGATCCGCATGGTGACCCCGGCCGCGCGGGCGTCGTCGACAAAGCCGAGGTAGTCGTCTGGCTCGAAGAACAGCTGCGTGATCGCGAGGTTCGCGCCCGCCGCCTCCTTGGCCAATAGCGTAT
>JAYTXO010000042.1:0-1623 GCA_043742905.1 Microbacteriaceae bacterium
CCCAGCGAACATGCAGATCGACGTTGCGTTCGGCACGCTCGCCGAATGTATCGCCTCGGCTCGCAGAGGAAGGGTGACCCGCGATGACTCGGCCTGGAGTTGATTGCGTGTCCGGCGAGATGCTGTGCGCTGGCAACGGCGCTGGCGAGATTCTCTGGCTAGACGAGCCGCTGTCGTTTTGGGGCGGTACCGACCTGCACTCGGCAATCATCACCGACATCCATCATCCCCAGCACGGGATATCCCTCGCCGGCCGGGTGATGGTGATGGATGCCTCGCGAGGGTCGAGCTCGTCATCGAGCGTGCTCGCCGAGCAGATTCGTGCGGGCGTTGCACCGTCGGCAATCCTGCTCGCCTCGAGGGACGTGATCGTGACGCTCGGCGCGTTGGCCGCGGCGGAGGTGTACGGCATCAGGCTACCGATCCTGCTGCTGGACGCCGACGCGATGGCGGGCTTGCCACGCACCGGAGCGGTCGTCGTTTCGAGTGGCCCGGGCGGGTCATCCGTTTCCTGGTTCTGACGACAGGCCCGCCGGTGGTGTCAGTGCTGCGCCGAATACCGCTCGCCCGCGCTGATTTCCACCGCGACTCGGTTGCCAGCCTGCGCGAGTGGACAGGCCCAAGCCGGGTCATATGCGCACGAGGGGTTGTAGGCGAAGTTGAAGTCGAGCACGAGCGAATCGGGCGCGGCACCCGGGCCGAGGTCTGCCCCCTTGATCGTGTCGAGGAGGTATCGTCCGCCCCCATAGGTGCCTCCGGGGTGACCGGCAAGCGCGTCCTTCACCGGTACAAAAAGACCGCCGCCATAGCTGCCAAGCTTCCAGATATCGAGGGAACCGACGCCGGGAACCTCAGCGACGCCGACCAGGTCGAACGGCACGATTCCGTCGGTCCCGGTCTCGAAGTCCAGGTGCCGCGACTCGGCTGGGGTCACTTCGACCTCGAAACGCCAGTCCGGGTCGTAGGACGTGGTCGATAGCCCGGTGAAATCCGAGAGGTCGTCGGGCAGCAGCGGAGAGGACGGATGCGTCGCGAACAGCCGATCGCGCTCGCGCCGCCAGAGGTCGTGTGCGGCGAAGAGGTCCGTCGCCGCGCGTACCTCCGCGTAGAGGGCGAAGATCTGTCGCCGCCAATCGGCAACCTGTAGGGCGGTGATCATCGCACCAAACTCGACCGCGCGCTGGACATGACAGTCATGCTCATGAGGCACTCTTCCAGGTGGGGGCGAGAGAGCGGATGCGGGCGCTGCGCCACTGCCAGAATACCCAGTAGCC
This sequence comes from Microbacteriaceae bacterium, assembly GCA_043742905.1. GTDB lineage: Bacteria > Actinomycetota > Actinomycetes > Actinomycetales > Microbacteriaceae > Lysinimonas. The sequence continues at coordinate 1,275 of JAYTXO010000042.1, forward strand.
CACCCAGAGCAACGGCCCAATGGTGCCAGCCTCGAAGACGAGTTGATCGCGATAAAGCGTGCGTCCACCGGACGCCGGTGCGATAGCGATCGAGTGCTGCCATTTCGTCACGAGCGCGAGTGGGCCGCTGAGTCCGCGGCCGGTATCGACCTGCACGCGCACGCCATCGCTCCTCTCGGGGTAGGAGATGCCGATCACCTGTTCCCCGATTGGCACCAACCCGAAGCTCGAGATCTGCACCGGGTGCTCGCCGGCCGACCAGATGGCAGGAAACCCGCCGGGCTCGAGGGACTCGAAGGTGGAGAAGGGCGCCGACACCTGCTGCATACCGCGCGGGGAGCGCACGGCG
>JAYTXO010000043.1:0-5967 GCA_043742905.1 Microbacteriaceae bacterium
GCGAGCCACAATCCGGCGCGTGACAACGGCTACAAGGTCTACCTCGGCGGGGTGGAGGGCGGGTCGCAGATCGTCCCGCCATCCGACGGCGCGATCGCAGCCGAGATCGCGCGCGTGGCAACCCGGTCGATCGTCGAGTTGTCGCGTTCGATCGACTACGGCGTTGCGCCGGAAAGCGTGGTCGAGTCCTACGTGCGCAAGACCGCCGCGCTGGCAGCCGCGCCCTCGACGCTGAAGGTCGTCTACACGGCGATGCACGGAGTCGGATGGGAGACCGCGGCCGCGGTGTTCGCCGCTGCCGGGTTCGCCCCTCCGACGCCGGTCGACGAGCAGGTACAGCCCGACCCCGACTTCCCGACCGTCGCCTTCCCGAACCCGGAGGAGCCCGGCGCGATGGACCTTGCCTTCGCGACGGCGCGGGCATCCGGGGCCGAGCTGATCATTGCCAACGACCCCGACGCGGATCGGGTGGCCGTGGGGGTTCCGGAGGCGGGGGCGGTGGGCGGATGGCGCCGCCTGAGCGGCAACGAGGTGGGCTGGCTGCTCGGCTGGCGCACGGCTCGTCGGCTGCAGGCCGCGGGAGATGACCTCCGACTCGGGGCGACCCTCGCCTGCTCACTCGTCAGCTCCCCCGCACTCGGCGCAATCGCTCGCCACTACCGGCTGGACTTTGCGGAGACCCTCACCGGCTTCAAGTGGATCTCGCGCGTCGGCGGGCTCGCCTTCGGCTACGAGGAGGCACTCGGCTACCTCGTCGACCCCGACAAAGTGCGCGACAAGGACGGCATCTCCGCTGCCGTCGAAGTGATCGGGCTCTTTACCGAGCTCGCTGCCGCTGGCACGAATCTCGACGAGCATCTGACCGAGTTCGCCGAGACATTCGGCGGGTACGCGTCCGCGCAGATCTCGGTCCGGGTCGTCGAGCTCCTGGAGATCCCGCAAATCATGGCGCGACTTCGCTCCGCGCTGCCGACGCAGATTGGCGGCATCCGGGTGGAGCAGATCGATGACTTTGTGGACGGCTTCGAGCCATTCCCACCGAGCGACCTGCTGCGCCTGCACCTCGAGGGAGGCGGCCGCGTGATCGTGCGGCCCAGCGGCACGGAGCCGAAGCTCAAGTGCTACCTCGATGTGGTGTCGAGCGAAGGCACGGGCGCCGAGCGCCTGGCTGCGGCCGGCGCCAGGCTCGCGCAGTTGGACGCGGGAATGCGCGAGCTGCTGGCGGGCTGAGCGGGGGGCGCTGTTGAGCTGGGCCGCGGTTCGGGGACCTCCCTAGCGCGACTGGCGCCGCTTGCCCGGCTTGCGTTCGCCCTTGACGGCTGGCGCGCGCCCCTTGCCCTTCGACGCCTTCGCCTTGCCGCCGGGCGCGGGAGCGGATGCCGCGATAGCGGCGGCCGACTTCGCCCATTCCCCTTGGGTGCGGTTCAACAGAGCGGCGCCCTCCACGGTCAGGGTTGTCGTCGGCGCCGAGTAATCGAAGAGCGGATGTCCGAGTTCGGCTTCCAGCTCTTTGATCGATGCGACGAGTGTGGCGCGCGAAACTCCCGCATCCCGGGCCGCGTGTGCGAAGTTCAACTGCTCGGCGGCCCCGACGAAGTGGCGCATGAGTGTCCAGTTCACGAGCGGGGCCCAGGGATCTGCTTGAACAACTCGGGAGTCGAGGTCATCATGCGACTCTAGGCGCGGAATCCCGACAGGAAGGTCAGAAACTATCGGTCAGCCGAGAGCCCGTTGGAGCTTCTCGGTTAGCTCGCTGGTGTCGAAGTAGTTCCGCACCACGATTACGTCGGCGGAAGTCTTGCCGATCGCCTCGACGAACTCAGGGCTGGTGAGGATAATCTGCGCGTCATCCGCTTCGGCGTGAAGCGAGTCGAGGTCGGTCGCGACGACCGTCGCGTCGAAGCCGAGACGCTGGAGCACGCGCTCGGCGTTGACCTTCAGGATTCCGCTGGTCCCGACACCGGCGCCGCAGATGGCGACGATCTTCACGGTGCCACCCTCACGGTGCCGCCTTCACGCGCCGCCTTCATGCGCTGACCCCCAGGATCGCGCGCACGTCATCCGCGGAACTGGCCGCGGCCAAACGCCCGATCGAGTCCGAGTCGTTGAAGACGTTCGCCAACTCGGCCACCAGTTGCAGGTGATTCTCGGATGACGCGACCGCCAGTCCGAGCACGACGTGCACCGGGTCGTTGTGAGCGTTACCGAAGGCGACAGGGGCGGACAGGGTCACCACCGCGAGTCCGTCGCGCAGCACCGCGGGACCTGGCCGCGCGTGCGCAAGTGCCAGCCCCGGTGCGATGACGACGTAGGGGCCGTGCTCCTCGATCATCCGGATCATCTCCTGTGCGTACTCTGGCGTGGTCGCCCCGCTGTGCGTGAGCGCCTCCCCCGCTCGCGACACCGCAGCCCGCCAGTCGGGCGCGTCGGCACCCAGCGAAATCGCGGTGTCGGGGACGGCGGGAAGAGACATCAGACGGCGCCGAAGCCGGTGCCGATGCGCTCGATGAGTTCCTCGCGGTCTTCGAGGGGCAGGAACGCCGCATCGGCTGCGTTGAGCTGGAACCTCTCGAGGTCGTCGAGCCCGTAGCCGAATGTCTCGACGAGCAAGCCGAGTTCGCGGCTGAGCGTCGTGGCGCTCATCAGGCGATTGTCGGTGTTGACCGTGACACGAAAGCCCAACTGATACAGCAAGTCGAAGGGATGATCCGCCATCGTTGAGCCCCAGGCGGCGATGGCACCGGTCTGCAGGTTCGAGCTGGGGCTGGTCTCGAGGACGATGCCGCGATCCTTCACCCACTGCGCGACGCGTCCCAGAGTGACGTAGCGGCTCTCGTCGTCTGATCGTTCGATCGTGATGTCCTCGGCGATGCGCACGCCATGGCCGAGGCGCAGTGCGTGGCCATCGACCAGGGCGCTGCGGATGCTCTCAACGCCGTCCGCTTCCCCCGCGTGAACGGTCGCCGGGAAGCAGGCACGCGCCAACAGGTCGAAGGCTCCCGAAAGCCGCGACGGCGGGAATCCGGCCTCGGGTCCGGCGATGTCGAAGCCGACCACGCCGGTGTCGCGATGACGCAGGGCCAACTCGGCGATCTCGATGCCGCGGTCGAGGTGGCGCATGGCGCTGACGAGCTGCCCGGCGCGGATCCAGCCGCCGGCCGAGCGCACCGCATCCGTCGCCTCGTTGATGCCCCGTTGCACCGCCTCGACCGTCTCATCGAGGCTCAGGCCGCGTTGCAGGTGCTGCTCTGGGGCCCAACGGATCTCCCCGTAGAGGACCCCGTCTGCTGCCAAGTCTTCGACGAACTCGCGGGCGACGCGCGTCAGCCCTTCCGAGGTTTGCATGACGGCGATTGTCACGTCGAAGGTCTTCAGATATTCGACGAGCGAGCCGCTCTCGGACTTTTCAGCGAACCAGGCGGCCAGGGTTTGCCCATCGCTGGCTGGCAGTTCGAGCCCGAGCGGCTCAGCCAGCTCGATGATCGTCTGCGTCCTGAGCCCACCGTCGAGGTGATCATGCAACGACACCTTCGGGAGTTCGCGGATCGCCTTACGGCTTCCCGGCACGACCATGTCTTCCCCGAACGAACTCATGTCCCCAATCTACTGGCCTGAGGTCTGGGGTCTCCCCGCCAGGTGATCTGCGATCAAGCGCGCGATGGCAGTCGCCGCGGTCAGAACCTCGTTCACCCCGATGCCGCCGAGACTCGTGGGAACGTAGGGCACCGTCAGCGCTGCGCGCGCTCGCCCTGGTGTCGGACCGGCCCCCATGCGGATGGCCACGACGATATCGGTAATTCCGGCCTGCAGGCGATCTTCACGCAGCAGACTCTCTGGGTTGCCCGGCAAGCTGCCGGTCAACACTGCACCGGTCGCCGTCGTGTCTGCGGGAAACATCGCGCCCACTCGCACGCGGTAGCCGACGTCGGCTGGGCTCTCGACCTGCGCGATCACCCGGACGGCGCCCGCGTCGAGCACGCTCAGGGTGCACGATTGCCTCACCTGCTCGCTCAGGTTCCGCATCGGAACGAGGCTTGCATCCAGCAGACCGCGCAGGGCGGGTTGACGGTGAGCGAGGTCGAAGGGCGCCATCGATAACGAATACAGTCCGGATGCCGCATCCCGCAGCAGCCAACCCCGCGCCTCGAGTGTCGTCAGCACTCGGAACACCTGGCTCACCGTGCGACTGGTGGCCTCTGCGATCTCGGTCTGCGAGAGCGGCCGCGGACTGTCGGCCACCAGTTCGAGCACGTCGAAGGCCTTGTCGAGGGCCGGCACTGAGTATTCCGTCATCGGCATCCGCGGGCTCCTACTTGTCGGCCTGCATCGAGCGCAGCATCCGCCGGGCGACTTCGCGGTCGATGTCATCGGGGACCGGCTGCGCGCCCAGCCGGAGCGAGAGGGTGTCGGCGGCGACACGCTCGAGCGAGAGGGTCTGCAGCAAGAAACCGAGGTCCATCGATTCGAGCGAGTTGCCTTTCGGTTCGCGGCCGGCGAGGTTCATCATCCGGCCCTCAGCGAGCAGGATCACGTGGCGACCGCCATTGCGGCCGACACCCGGAAGGTCGATGCGCTCGATTGCGCCGTCCGCGCCGGCGAGCTGGCGCGATCCGGTCGACATCGCGTGAAGTCCGGCCACATCTATCTCCCACGGGAAGTGCCCGCAGTTGGCCAGCACGGCGCCGTCGGCCACGGTCTCGAAGAACGACGGCGTCAGAATGTCGGGATGCCCGGTCGCAGTGATGAAGACCTCACCCCACTCTGCGAGCTGGCCGAGCTCGGCGACGCGGAATCCGTCGAGTGCCGCTTCGAACGCCTTCAGTTCATCGATCTCGACTACTGCCACCCTGCCGCCGAGGGCGCGCAGATAGTGAGCGACACCGCGACCGCACCATCCGTAGCCCGCGACTACGAAACGGCGCCCAGGGACCATCAGGTTTGTGATGCGCATGAAGCTCTCGACGACCGACTGCCCGACCGCGTGCTTGTTCTCGCCGACCGCCTTGAGCAGCGAGTCGTTGATCACGATGACCGGAAACGGGACGCGCCCGGCCAGCTCGCCGCGCAGGCGGCCGCCTCCCGATGTGGTTTCCTCGGTGCCACCCACGACCCCTGCGGTCGCGCCGCTCGCGATCACGCCTGCCGCCAGATCCGCCCCGTTGTCGAGCAGGATGCTGGGGCGCGCGTCGAGCACCGCCGCGACGTTCGCATGGTGCCGGTCGAGCGTGTCGTCACGGGCACCGAACACGGTCATCCCTTGGGAGCGCAGGAACGCGACAATGTCGTCCTGCGTCGATCCGTGGTTGCCGGTCGCCACCAGCTCGGCTCCCCCGGCGGCCAGAGTCTCGAGCATCACTGCGGTCTTCGGCTCCAGGTGGAGCGACATCCCGATCCGGTGGCCGACGAACGGGCGAGAGTCGCGGAACTGTTCCCGCACGGCGGCGAGCAGCGGCATCCGGGAACGGATCCAGTCGACTCGCGCAGAGCCCTGTTCGGCAAGATCAGTCACGCCCCGAAGTCTTTCATATATAAACGCTATTTTCATAGGTGTTTTAGACAGTAGGCTCGAAACATGCCGACGAAGATCATCCTCGACTGCGACCCCGGCCACGACGACGCGGTCGCCATGCTGCTCGCCTGGGGCAATCCCGAAATCGAGTTGGTCGGCGTCACGACCGTCCACGGCAATCAAACGCTCGACAAGGTCACGCGCAACGCTCTCTCGGTGGCGCGCGTCGCCGGCATCACCGGTGTGCCATTCGCGCGTGGAGCCGACCGGCCGCTGGTGCGCGACATCACGACGGCGGGCGACATTCACGGCGAGACCGGGCTCGACGGACCTGTGCTGCCGGAGCCGACGATTGCACTCGACCCGCGACCTGCAGCCCAGTTCATCGTCGACACGATCATGGCGGCGGAACCCGGCGAGATCACGCTGGTCCCGACCGGCGGACTGACCAATATCGC
>JAYTXO010000044.1:0-2872 GCA_043742905.1 Microbacteriaceae bacterium
TTGATGGTGGTGGTCTTCGGCGGCGCCGGAACAGGTACCTGCCCGGGGTCGAGCGATCGCGGTGGCACAAAATAGTAGCCAGTGCCAGTGCCAGTGCCAGTGCGGGTGATGTTCCTTCCGTTGTCGTGGACGAGCTGGTGATGGTGGCGGCACAAAAGTATGCCGTTGACCAGGTCGGTGCGGCCGTTGTCTTGGTGCCGTTGGTCGATGTGGTGGGCTTCGCACCAGGAGGGTGGTCGCTCGCAGTGGGGGAACCGGCATCCGCCGTCTCGGATTGCTAGTCCGATTTTTTGGCGGGGGCTGAAGAGGCGTTGGCTGCGGCCGAGGTTGATGATTTGGCCGTTGGTGTCGAAGTGGATGGGAATGGTGCCGCGGTCGCAAAGTTCGCGTTCGACGCTGCTGCTGCTGCTGATCGGTGTGCGTTGGCCTTCGACTTGGCCGTGACTGGCACGTCGGGCCAGGTCGCGGTCGGTGACGAGCACGCGGACGGCGGGTCATTGTGCGCCGACGAGGTCGGGTGCCGCGGTGGTGCCGATGCGGATCAGGTCCACGAAGGCGTCGACGGCGATCTGTTCGGTGCTGCGGGTGTCGTGGGTGGTGCGGTCGGCGTAGTTGCGGGCGGCGGGGTAGATGAAGCGGGGTCCGCCGCGTCGGGGTGAGGTGATCGCGTCGAAGGTGGCGACGATGTCGGCGGCGGATTCGGGGTCCAGCAGCCCGGTGATGCGGGTCATCCCGTCAGCTTGCGGGGTGATGCGGAGGTAGCGGGCGTCGCGCATGGCGCTTTCGCGCTCAAGGATGTGGGCTTCGTCGAGTTCGGCGGCGTGCTCGCGTGCGCGGGTGACGAGTTTCTCGACACCGAGGGACGCGGCGTCCTGGAGGAGGGTCTCAACATGCTCGATCACCGCATCAACGGGCACCGATACGTCGAGGTGGTGAGGGCCGGCGCAGATCGCGTCCGCGGTATCTAGCGAAAGCGAACCGTCAGCGACCGCAGCACCGACCGCAGCACCGACCGCGTCGAGAGCGGAGGGTTCCGCGATCAGGGTGCCGACTCGCACCATAATGTGTGCTTCGCGGCTGGTGGTGCCAGCGAGTTGTTGCACAAGCAGCTCGGGCGTGCGTGCGCCGAGTCGCCGGGCCAGACCGGAATCGCCGAGCTCATGACGGGAACGGTGCGCGATCTCGCCCGCCACGGCCGCCGACCAGGCATCGACCCGCCTGCGTACCTCGGCCAGCGAGCGTTGGGTCTGCATCAGCTCGGCATCGCTCAACCCCAACGGACCGGGCGCGCAGAACCCGGTCGACGAGTCGACCAGGGAAGCGAACGCTGGGAGGTGGGCCATGCATCTATTTTCACATCACTCGAACATATGTTCTAGTATTTTCGCTTACTGGTGGATAAGTCGCAAGGCTTCGGGCTGTGGAGAAAGGGCTCCCGTCGGAGTGGAAGGAGGCCCGCCGGTAGAATCGTCCACATGCCCAAGCCCGCCCTCATGGACTACGACAAGGCGCTCGAGATGTTCGAGCCGGTGCTTGGTTTCGAGGTGCACGTCGAGCTGAGCACGCAGACAAAGATGTTCTCAGACGCGCCCAACCCGGCCCGCCGCGGTGCCCCCCAGGATGTAGGCCCGAACACGCAGATTACCCCCGTCGACCTGGGCCTACCGGGCTCGCTCCCGGTCGTGAACGAGAAAGCCGTCGAGTACGCGATCAGCCTGGGCCTCGCGCTCGGCTGCGAGATCCGCGCCACTAGCCGCTTCGCGCGCAAGAACTACTTCTACCCCGACCTGGCGAAGGACTACCAGATCAGCCAGTTCGACGAGCCGATCGCGGGGGAGGGCAGCGTCGACGTGGAGCTCAGCGACGGCAGCATCTTCACAGTGCCGATCGAGCGCGCGCACATGGAAGAGGATGCCGGCAAGCTCACGCACATCGGAGGCTCCACCGGCCGCATCCAGGGCGCCGAGTACTCGCTGGTGGACTATAACCGCGCCGGCGTCCCGCTGGTGGAGATCGTCACCCACATGATTACGGGAGCCGAGGGACGCGCTCCGGAGATCGCCAAGGCGTACGTGGCCACGATCCGCGACATCGTGCGCGCGCTCGGCATCAGCGAAGCGCGCATGGAGCGCGGCAACCTGCGTTGCGACGCCAACGTGTCGTTGAAGCCAAGGACCAAGCCCGGCGAGGAGCCAAGCAAGCTCGGCACTCGCACCGAGACCAAGAACGTGAACTCGCTGCGCAGCGTGGAGCGGGCGGTGCGCTACGAGATTCAGCGTCAGGCCGCGATCTTGGCCGAGGGCGGAACGATCCGCCAAGAGACGCGCCACTGGCACGAAGACACGGGCGAGACATCCGCCGGCCGCGTCAAGAGTGACGCCGACGATTATCGGTATTTTCCCGAGCCTGACCTCCTTCCGATCGAGCCGAAGCCCGAACTGATCGAAAAGTTGCGTGCGGCGCTTCCGGAAGCACCGGCCGTACGCAGACGACGATTGCGCGAATCGTGGGGATTCACCGAGCTCGAGTTCCAAGATGTGCAAAACTCCGGGCTGCTGGTGGAGGTGGAGGACACCGTCGCTGCTGGCGCGAGTCCGGCCCAAGCCCGCAAGTGGTGGACGGGTGAGATCGCCCGTCTGGCCAACGCGCAGAATGCCGATGCGGCATCCCTCATCAGCCCCGCAGATGTCGCCGCGCTGGTCGAACTCGTCGAGACGGGCGCCCTGACCGATCGCCTGGCCCGCCAAGTCATCGAACATGTCATCGCCGGAGAGGGCACTCCGGCCGAGGTGGTCGAGAAGCGTGGCCTCAAGGTGGTTTCGGATGACGGGGCCCTGATCGCCGCGATCGATGCGGCCCTGGCGCAACAGCC
>JAYTXO010000045.1:0-13048 GCA_043742905.1 Microbacteriaceae bacterium
GTCATTGCCCCGATCACCGACGCGACGCGCGCCCTGCTCGAGATCGGCAACAAGCCCGTCTGGAGCTACGCGCATCGCTGGACGTTCGCGCGTCCGGCGGCCGCGCATCCTGAGCCGTTCCATTTCGAGGCGGGCATCGGCGTGTGCGGGGACGCCTGGGGAGCGCCATCGGCGGTGGGCACCGCGTGGAACTCGGGGGACGCGCTCGGACGCGCGATCGCCGAGATTCTGATCCGGGGCTAGTTGCCCGGCACAGCGTGCGGCACGGCGCTGACCGGCACAGCGTGCGGCACGGCGCTGACCGTGCGGTCGATCGTGCACTGCCCGAGCACGCGCGTTCCCAGATAGACGACCGCGGTCTGCCCCGGAGCGACGCCCATGATGGGCTCGTCCACCGAGATCACGAGCTCGGTCGGGCCCGACCCCTTGCGTAACACGGCGGTTGCGACAACGGGATCCGCGTGCGCGCGCACCTGCACCTCGCACGACCACGGCGTCCCCGGATCGACCGGTGGCTGGCCCGCCCAGCTGAATCTCGATCCGGCCAGCTCGGTCACGGCGAGTGCCTCACGCGGACCGACAATGACCTCGTTCGTCACCGAGCGCACCTCGAGCACGAACCTCGGCTTGCCGTCGTCGGTCGGGAAGCCGATGTTGAGGCCCTTGCGCTGGCCGACCGTAAAGGCGGCAGCTCCGGCGTGGGAGCCGAGGTGGCGTCCGTCGCGATCGAGAATCGGGCCGTCGGCTGCGCCAACGCGGTCGGCGAGAAAGCCGCGAGTGTCGCCATCCGGGATAAAGCAGATGTCGTAGCTATCCGGCTTCTGCGCCACGGTCAGCCCGCGCGCCGCAGCCTCGGCCCGCACTTCGCCCTTGGACGGTGTCGCGCCGAGCGGGAACATCGCGTGCGCCAACTGCTTGGTGCTAAGCACTCCGAGCACGTAGGACTGGTCCTTCGCCCAGTCGGCCGCCCGGTGCAGCTCGCGGTGGCCGTCTGCGGTGGTCACAATGTTCGCGTAGTGCCCGGTCGCGACCGCGTCGAAGCCGAGCGCGAGTGCCTTCTCGAGTACCGCGGCGAACTTGATCTTCTCGTTGCAGCGCATGCACGGGTTGGGGGTACGGCCCGCCGCGTACTCGGCGACAAAGTCGTCCATCACGTCGAGTTGAAAACGCTCGCTGAAATCCCAGACGTAAAAAGGGATGCCGAGCAGCGTGGCCGCACGACGAGCGTCCATCGAGTCCTCGATCGTGCAGCAGCCGCGGGCGCCCGTGCGCAGCGTGCCCGGATTTCGGCTCAGCGCCAGGTGCACGCCGACGACGTCGTGCCCCGCCTCGATCGCGCGCGCGGCGGCCACCGCGCTGTCGACGCCGCCGCTCATCGCCGCAAGAACTCGCATCGGTCTAGCCTACTTTCCCCCGGCTTGCGTGGCGTGGAGCGGGGCGGGCAGTGCTCAACGGCCGAGGGTCGGCAACCGCTCCGCAAGGCCAGCAGAGCGCGCCCGTTCGACGACTCCCGGCAGCGCGCCTATCAGCGCGTCGATCTCGCCAGCCGTGCTGTCGTGCCCGAGCGTGAAGCGCAGTGCGCCGCGGGCGTCCTGCTCACTAAGCCCCATCGCTAGCAGCACGTGTGAAGCCTCGGGCACACCGGCCTGGCAAGCGGACCCGGTCGACACAGAGAAGCCGGCGACGTCGAGCAGGAAGAGCAGCGAATCTCCCTCGCAGCCCGCGAAGCTGAAGTGCGCGTTGCCGGGCAAGCGCCCGACGGGGTCGGAGTCGCCGCGCAAGATGGCGCCGGGAATGCGCTCGACTCCCGCGATCAACCTATCGCGCAGCGTCGCGAGTTGGGCGGCGTTCTCGGCGAGGTGAGCGACCGCCAGCTCCGCCGCAACGCCGAAAGCCGATGCCCCCGCGGCATCCTGCGTACCGGAGCGGCCGCGCTGCTGGTTGCCTCCGTGCAGCAGCGGCTCGACCTTGGCCGAACGAGCGAGCAGCAGGGCGCCGACGCCGACCGGCCCGCCGATCTTGTGGGCCGAAACGCTGAGTGCAGCGCCCCCGCAGGCAGCGAAATCGATCGGCAGCGACCCGTACGCGGCGATTGCGTCCAGGTGCACCGGAACCCCGTAGCGGGTGGCTGCTGCCACGATCTCGGCCACTGGCTGGATAGTCCCCACCTCGTTGTTCGCCCACAGGGCGGTCACCAGGGCGACGTCGTCGCCACCAATCGCCAGGGCAGCCTCGAGCGCGTCGAGTCGGATGCGGCCGAGCTCGTCCACCTCGATCCAGTCGAGCACAGCGCCCTCGTGCGCGGCCAGCCACTCGACAGAGTCAATGGTGGCGTGGTGCTCGGCCTGGGGTACGAGGATCCTGGTTCGCTTTCTCGCCCAGAACAACCCCTTGATGCCCAGGTTGACGGCTTCGGTTCCACCGCCGGTCAGTACCACCTCGACCCCGTCGGCCCCGAGCGAGGCGGCGACCCGGTCGCGCCCCTGCTCCAGGAGCTCACGCGCGGCTTGGCCCTGCCCGTGAATGGAGGACGGGTTGCCGACGAGAGGCAGAACCGCCGTGTACGCGGCCAGCACCTCGGGGCGCAGCGGAGAGGTGGCGGCGTAGTCCAGGTAGATCGGCATGCGAGGTCACTCCTTTCCCGAAATTCATTTCCAGAATGATTGTGCGCGGGATCACGAAACAAACCGGACATTCGCAGGTCCTAACCTAGAACTCATGGCCACCGCAGATCCTCTGAGGAATCTCGGCGTCCATCTTTCCAGCCGTGGCGGCGAAATGCGGGTGTGGAGCGCTGGCGCCACCTCGATCGAGCTGTGCCTGTTCGACGGCAAAGATCCGAACTGGGTGACCAAGACGATCCAGCTGAGCAAGGACGCTCACAACGTGTGGAGCGCGACCACCCGCTCCCTGTCCCCTGGCACCTATTACGCGCTCCGGGCGAACGGGCCGAAAGACCAGATGGACACCTTCGATCCGACGCGGCAGCTGCTCGATCCGTACGCGCGCGGACTCGCTCGAACGCCGAGCGGCGAATGGCGGGGCTACGTGCAGGACGGCTACTTCGACTGGGGCGGCGTCGGGAAGCCGGGTATTCCCCTCGACCACACGGTCGTCTACGAAGCCCACGTCAAGGGGCTCACGAAGCTCAACACGGCCATCCCGGAAGAACTGCGCGGCACGTACGCCGGCCTCGCCCATCCCTCGACAATCGCCTACCTGAAGGATCTGGGTGTCACAACGGTTGAGCTGCTACCGATCCACCAATCGGTCAGCGAGCAGCGCCTGCAGAAGATGGGCCTGATCAATTACTGGGGGTACAACACCCTCAACTTCTTCACGCCGCACGCGGCATACGCCAGCCGTGATGCGCAGTTCGGCGGCACCGGTGCCGTGCTTCGCGAGTTCAAGGGAATGGTGCGGCTGCTGCACGAGGCCGACCTGGAGGTGGTGCTCGACGTGGTCTACAACCACACCGCTGAGGAGGGGCGTGACGGCCCGACGAACTCTTTCCGTGGGCTCGACGATGCGAGCTACTACCGGCACATGCCCGATGGCGCATATCTCGACACCACCGGATGCGGCAACACCATCGACTACTCACAGCCTGCCGCCCAGCGGCTCGTCCTCGACTCCCTGCGCTACTGGGCGAACGAAGTGCAGATTGACGGCTTCCGCTTCGATCTGGCCGCCACCCTGGGACGCGGCGAAGGCGCCGTCTTCACCCCTGAGCACCCGCTGATCGCCGCCATCGCTGCCGACCCGCAGTTAGCGGGCGTCAAGTTGATCGCCGAGCCGTGGGACGTCGGTATGGGCGGTTGGCAGGTCGGCAACTTCCCGGAGCCATGGTCGGAGTGGAACGACGGCTACCGCGACCGGATGCGCAACTTCTGGTTGCGCGACATTGCCGCCGCCCGCGAGACCGGCCTCCCGAGCGAGGGCATCGGGTCGCTCGCACGGCGCCTGGCCGGGTCGAACCATGTGTTCTCGCTGGAGCGCGGGCCGCTCGCCAGCGTCAACTTCATCACCGCGCACGACGGCTTCACGACCTGGGACCTGGTGACGTACGACGACAAGCACAACGTGGGCAACGGCGAGAACAACCGCGACGGGTCGAACGATAACAAGTCGTACAACCACGGCCACGAGGGTCATAGCGAGGATCCGGTTGTGCTCGCGACCCGACGCAGAGCGGTGCGCAACCTGCTGGGGACGCTGTTGTTGAGTGCCGGCATCCCGATGCTCACTGCCGGTGACGAGTTCGGGCGCAGCCAGCGCGGCAACAACAATGCCTACTGCCACGACGACACCCTCACCTGGCTGAACTGGGATCGCGACCCCTGGCAGGAGGAGCTGCTGGCCGTGGTGCGCACGCTCATCCGGCTGCGACGCGAGAACCCGGCGCTGCGCCCAGTGCGCTACGGCCGCTTCGGCGAAACAACTCCCAGCGCGAGCCAGATGGACTGGTATAACAAACAGGGCATGTCGATGTCACCCGAAGACTGGGACTCCCCCGCCGAGCGCACGCTGCAATTCCTCGCGGCGTCGACACCCGAGTTCGAAGATCTGAACCGCATCCTGCTCGTCGTGCACGGCCTGGAAACGAACGCGACCGTGACCCTGCCGGAGCATGCAGCTGTTACTGGTTACACGCTGCTCTGGGACTCATCACACGACAACGTCGCGGGCCTCGAAACCGAGTTCGGACCGGGGTCCGAACTGGAGGTCGGCGCGACCTCGATGCGCCTGTTCCGCGCGCACTAGGTATCCTGAGCGGCGCAGGACGGGGTGCTGCTGCTGCTGCTGCGTTAGCGTTTGCACATGACTGATGCGCTGCCGATCGCTGGGTGGTACCCAGATCCGGATGCGCCGGGCGGAGACCGCTGGTGGAAAGGAACCACGTGGTCGGAGCAGCGTCGCGGGCATGCGGGCGAGAGTCCCGCGACGCAGGCAATGGATTCAGCGACAGCGACTCCCGGCAACGTCCCCGCGCTGGTGGGCTTCATCCTCGCGTTGACGGGTGTCGCCCTGACGGTCGGCGGGTTGGCCCTCGCGGGCGGGATCGTTTCGATCGTCGGGCTGCAGCGCTCGAAGCAGTTGGCTGCGCATGGCCCCGTCGATACTGGCCGGCGCTTCGCCATCGCAGGGATCATCATCGGATTTGCGTTCACCGTGATCGCGATCGTCGCGACCATCGCGCTCATCTCGATGCTGGTTTGGGAGGCCGCATATTTCCAGGCCGTCTTGCCCAATCTCGGCGCATACCCGAGCCGGTGAGATCGAGCCGATGAGCACCTCAGCCGAGCCGACGTGAGCGGCACTCCGGCGACGGTGGCGCTCGTCGCCGCCGGGATCGCCTTCATCGCGCATCCCTACGATCACGACCCGGCCGCGCCCAGTTTCGGCCTCGAGGCCGCGCAGGCGCTCGGGATCGAGCCGGACCGTGTCTTCAAAACCCTTCTGGTAGATGTCGACGGCCGCCTGGTCGTCGGCGTCGTGCCGGTCACCGGCAAGCTCAACCTCAGGTCGCTCGCCGCCGCAGTCGGAGGCAAGCGCGCGGCCATGGCGGATCCCGCCCTCGCGGAGCGCCGCACCGGCTACCTGGTTGGGGGCATCAGCCCGGTCGGACAGAAGACGGCGCATCCCACCGTGCTCGACGAGACTGCGACACTTTGGGACACCGTGTTTGTCAGCGGCGGCCGCCGTGGCTTCGACATCGAGCTCGCGCCCAATGACCTGCTGCGGGTCACCGGAGCGAAGATCGCAGCCATCGCTTCGAGAGCTTTCGGCTAGCTCGGACCGGCGCCAGCCCCCAGGATCACGATCCTGGTCATCGACGCGTCAACAGAGTGTCACGAACCCGCAGCCCGCCTACGGCGTCGCGATGAGTCCTAGTTCGGCAGCCGAAGCCAGCAGCGGGTTCTCCGGGACGACCCGCACGGTGTAGCCGAAGCTACCCGAACGGGCCAAGGGAACGGAGCCGGTGAAGATTGCCAGCCCGGGCGTCACGGCATCCAGCTGGTCAAGCACGAGGTCGAACAGCTCCACGTCGACGAGTTCGTCGCCCTCGCGCGCGCGCCCGTGCACCAGTTCGACGCAGACGTCGTCGGGGCCGAGCGTGCCGAGCTGAACGAAAGCGCGCACCTGCAACTGTTCGCCGACCTGCGGCGAGGCATCCACTCCCCCAGACTCGACGTGCGTCACATGCACACCCGGCCATGCGGCAGTCACGCGTGCCTTCCAGCCAGCGAGGTCACGGGCGGGCTGGTATCGCTTGGCGCTGATCGAACGATCGGCGGCGGCGGCGGGCAGGTAGAGCCGCTCGACGTACTCGCGTACCATGCGGCCAGCCGAGAGTTCGGGCGAGAGCGTGGCCAGCGTGTGACGGATGTTCGCCACCCAGCGGGTCGGAACGCCATCCTCCCCGCGGTCGTAGAAGCGCGGAGCAATCTGGTGCTCGATGAGGTCGTACATGGATGCCGCCTCGAGTGAATCACGCTCGGCAGCGTCGCCAGCACTGTCGGCCGAGGGGATCGCCCAGCCGTCCTCTTCGTCGTAGTACTCGTTCCACCAGCCATCGAGGATCGACAGGTTGAGCGAGCCGTTCAACGCCGCCTTCATGCCCGAGGTGCCGCACGCCTCCAGCGGCCGCAGCGGGTTATTCAGCCAAATGTCGGTGCCCGGATAGAGCAGTTGCGCCATGCCGATGTCGTAGTTGGGCAGGAAATGGATACGCTCGCGCACGTCGACTCCCTGGGAGAACTCGACGAGCTTCTGGATGAGGCGCTTACCCTCGTCGTCGGCTGGGTGCGACTTGCCGGCGATCACGATCTGGATCGGGCGCGTCGGATGCGTGAGCAATGCCCGCAGCCGCTCCGGGTCGTGCAGCATGAGCGTCAGCCGCTTGTACGTCGGCACGCGGCGGGCGAAGCCGATCGTGAGAACGTTTGGATCGAGCAGCGTGCCGAACCAGCTCGGATCACCGACGCCCGGATTTTCCTCGGCCCACGCCGCGGAGGTGCGCCGACGGGCGTCGCCGACGAGCTGCGTGCGCAGCCGCCCGCGGAGCGCCCAGATCTCGCCATCGCTGAGCGCATCAGACGCCCAGTCCGCCGCCGTGGTGTCTGAGGTACCGAGCAGGGATTCGGCGAGCGCCGAAACCTGCGGGTCGGTCCAGGTGGGGGCGTGCACGCCGTTCGTAATCGAGGTGATCGGCACGTCAGCCGTGTCGAACCCCGGCCAGAGCGCGCCGAACATCTGGCGGCTGACCTCACCGTGCAGCTTCGAGACGCCGTTCGCACGCTGCGCCAGCCGCAAGCCCATGACGGCCATGTTGAAGGTGTCAGGGGTACCGCCCTCGTAATCCTCGGCGCCGAGCGCGAGAACGTCGCTGGCATCCACCCCCGGCAGTAGTTCGGTCGAGAAGTACTGCTTGACCAGAGACGCCTCGAAGCGATCGATCCCCGCGGGAACCGGCGTGTGCGTTGTAAAAACGGTGCCGGCGCGAACCGCGGTCAGCGCTTCGCTGAACGACAGCCCATTGCCGATCAGGTCACTGACTCGCTCAAGACCCAAGAATCCGGCGTGACCTTCGTTTGTGTGGAATACCTGGGGCACCGGAATACCGGCGAGCGAAGTGTAGATCTTGACGGCACGGGCGCCGCCGATGCCCAGCAGCAACTCCTGCAGCAGACGGTGCTCGCCCCCGCCGCCGTAGAGCCGGTCGGTGACGCCACGGAGTTCGTCCGCGTTCTCTTCCACATCGGTGTCCAGCAGCAGCAGAGTGACCCGGCCGACCGCGAGCTGCCAGATGCGGGCGTGCAGGGTGCGCCCGGCCGGCAGCGCCAGCATGACCTGAGCCGCCGAGCCGTCGGGGTTGCGCGCAACCCTCATCGGCAGGCCGTCAGGATCGAGAACTGGGTAGCTCTCCTCCTGCCAGCCGTCGCGCGAGATCGACTGGCGGAAGTAACCGGCCCGGTAGAACAGCCCGACCCCAACGATCGGGACCCCGAGGTCGGACGCGCTCTTGAGGTGGTCGCCGGCCAGGATGCCGAGGCCGCCCGAATACTGCGGAAGTGCTGCCGCGATTCCGAACTCCGGTGAGAAGTAGGCGATCGTGCCAGGGGTCTCGCCCTCGAGCGACTGGTACCAGCGCGGCTCGCTCAAGTAGGAGCGCAGCTCATCACGAAGCGCGTTGGCTCTCCCGACGAAACCCTCGTCGGCGGCGAGCTCGGCCAGCCGCGCCGGCGCGACCTCGCCAAGCAGGCCGATGGGATCCTTGCCCTGCTCGTCCCAGGTTTGCGGCGCGATGTCGCGAAACAGTTCGAGCGTTGGCTGATGCCACGACCAACGCAGGTTGGCCGCCAGCTCATCGAGAGCTGAAAGCTCCTCGGGCAGAACGGTGCGGACGGTGAATCGTCTTATGGCCTTCACATCACCACCCTATGTGAGTGACTCGACATCGAGATGACAGTCGCGGGCGACCGGCTCGCGTCCGGTTCCTCTCGATTGCCCAGATCGTGGATTCGAGTCGCTCAGGCTCAGTCGCGACCGGCGTCGATCAGTTGGCTCAGCTCTTCGTCGATTTCGTCCTGTCCGGCCTTAGCGGCGGCGGCGGCCTTGCGGCGGCGGTCGATGAACGTCGACGCCGCCATGTAGCCGGCGTACAGGAACAGACCGCCAGCGATGATCGGAACCAGAGCGTTCCGGGTGCTGCCGTTGACGATGTTGTTGATCCAGCCGATGTACGGCACCGCGTACCAGACCGTTCCGCGCACCTGGATTGGCTTGACAACCGGGTCGGCCAGCGAGTTGGCGTCACCCTTGGTGATGAACTTCACGGTGTCGCCGACCTTGGCCGGTTCCACGATCTGGATGACGCGGTGGGTGATGACTTCGGGCTGACCTGACTTGATCTGGTAGGTGATGACGTCCCCGATCCGGATCTGCTGAGGGTCGGTCGGCTTGACGATGACGAGGGTTCCCGCCGGGTAGCTTGGCGTCATCGAACTGGTCAGCACCGTGAACGGTGTCGACTTGGTGAGCATCGGCAGCGCGACGACCATCACCGCAAGCACCAGCACCAGCGCGAGCAGTCCGAAGCTCAGGCCGACGCCGATGTAGTGCAGAAGGCCCTTTTTCTTGGCGGGCCTGCGCGCGGCCGGGCGGGCAGCTCGGGTGGCAGCGGGCTGTTTCGCGGTGGTGGTCATCGTCGGGTTCCGATCTGTCGGTTCTGTTCGGGCGCTTCCGGCTGTTCTTCCGCGCGACGGCGGCGGACGAGGACGAGGATGACCGCGCCCAGCACCGACATCGCCAGCCAGAAGGCGACGTCGTATTCCTGGTAAAGACGGACCGTATTCGCCACCAGAGCCTGCGCGAGCGGGGCGCTCGGCTTTTCGGCGACGTTCGGGCTGCTCGGGGCGGTGACGGTTCTGCCAGGTGTCGGCGTGCCGACGGTCCAGCCGTTGGCGGTGCGGTGGAAGACGGTGCGCCTCGCGCCGGATGCGGAAGCGAACGTCGTCCTGCCGCCACCATCGGCCGGGTTCGGGAAGGTGTCGATGGTTCCGTAGTCCGCGGGACAGGTGTTCGGCGTCGGAGCCGCGGCATCCATACTGCTGAACGAGACCCGCAGCGCGAACGAGACCGAGCCGGTCTGGCCGTTGGTGCCGGTGAGGTCAGTCAACGAGACCGTGTTATCGACGCGGAGCGAGTCGCCTGAAGAGAGGCGCAGGCCCTGCGAGAGCGTGTAGCAGGGCTGTGCGAGCGAGACGGGAACGGTCGGACCGGGGGCACCGGTGGTCGAACTCGAGATGGTGACGGCGTTGGCGAATGCGATGTTGTCCGTCGTCACGTCGGCGAGGCTGATGTGCAGGATCGCCGGCTGCGTAGAGCCGTTGCGCACGAAGAACGATCGCACTGCGGAGCTGTCTGGAATGAGGAGCAGGCCCTGGTAGAGGTTGCCGGTGTAGCTGTCGGACCAGTGGATGCCATCCGTGCTGAACTGCACGGCCTGCGTCGCGCCGGTGGTCTGGGCGCGTGCCGCGCTCGGACTGCCCAGCACCGCCGCGGCACAGGAGGCGACGACCGTGACCAGCACGGCCATGAGGCGGACCGTCCAGCGGGTCATCGTCTGAGATGTCATGGCGATCACTGGAGGTCGTTCGCCGTGCAGCTGTATGACGCGTTACCGGCTCCCCTGACCAGGGTTCCGGTGCCGACGATCGTGCCGTTCGCGTCGATGAAGTTGACGGCTGTCGTGGTGTTCTTGCCGTACGGCGTCGTGGAGACACTGATCCCGGTCACCGCTCCGGTACTGGTGACCGCGATGTCGGTCGTCGTGCCCTGGACCTGCACCTGGTACGGGCCGGTGGCCGCCGATGTCCACGCGAAGTTCCACGCGTTCGAGGTGGCGCTGCAGCTGAAGGCCTCGAATGCCTGCGAGATCAGGTACTGCTGGGACTGGCCTCCGCTACAGACGGACTGAGTGATCTGACCCAGGTTCTGGTCTGAGCCACCGGGTGAAGTCAGGCACAGGCCGGAGAGTGCGTTCACGAACTGATAGACGCCAGCCGAGACCTGCTGCAACTGCCACTGCTGGTTCGTGGCGGTTGTGTTGTTCCCACCGGTGATGACGCTCAGAGGCGCGCCCGAGGCGGTGGAGCCGCTGTTATCGACGCGCAGGGTGGTCGCGTTGCGGGGCTGGATGGTGATGTACCCCGAGTTGCCGCTCGCGGTGAACTTCCAGTTCTGGTTCGAGGCGCCCGCGATCTTGCAGCCGTAGGAGATGACGATGGTGCCGGAGCTGGTCGAGGCACCGGAGACGTCGAGACAGTAGTTGTAGCTGGCGCTCGCGAAGTTAGGACGGATCCACTGCCAGTGCGTGGTGTCGGGCGTGACTGCCGGGTAGATGTACTGAGTCGACTGCGTCGTCGTTGTCGCGGTGGCGGATCCGGTGAAGTTGCCGAGCGTGATGGTGCCGGTGATCGTCGGAGTGAAGGTGTAGGTGCCCCCGAACGACGCGACCGACTCACGGGCGACGATCGAGCTGCGCACGCAGTAGATCGAGCTGGCACTCGCCGCCAGCGTTGTCGTGACGACGGTGTTGGTTGACCACAGTCCGCTCGTCGCGCCGACCGGCACGATTGCGGCAGCGGTACAGTTCGCCGCGCTCACCGTTGACCAGACATTGAGGGTGACCTTGCCGGCGAGGATCGCGGTGGCGTTCGAATCGAAGGTCAGCGAGACGGCACCGGGAGTGGTGCTCGTGGTCACCGTGGAGTTAGTGACCGTGACGCTGCCCGTGGTGACGAGACTGTTGTTGCCGAAGGTGTAGCCGACCGAGCTGAAGTTGGTCGTCGACAGCGTGAGGTTCGCGGCGCTGACGGTGCTGGTCGACGAGACGCTGCTCTGCCAGTACGCGTAGCCGGTCGTGGCGCCGGCGAGCACCCCGAAAGTGGTCAGGAATGCGACGATGGTGATCTTGCCGCGACCGGTGCGCAGGTCGGGAAGGAGTTGGTGGAGCAGGCGGCTGATCGTCACGGGGATGGCACCTGCGCCGCGTCGATGAAGATTGAGAACGGGATGGCGGTCGCCTCGGCGGATGCCGAGGCGCCAGCGGGCAGCGTGGCCTGAACGCACACGAGCGAGCTTGTCCCGGCGACGAGGGTGCCGTATGCGGCCGCGGTTGTGGTCAGCGGGGTGTTGGTCAACTGAGTGGCCGGGCAGCTCCCCGCCGCAACGCGGATGTCCCAGGCCGTCGCCACCGAAAGCCGGGCGGTGACGTTCGAGTTCGCGGACCCGGTGCTTGCGATCGTGAACTGCTGACCGGCGAAGTCACCCGGCAGCATGTTCGTCCACGCCGTGGTGGGGAGTGCGACGGTACTCCCGGCCGCGCCGCTGCCGTATTGGACGGTCACGCCCAGCGTGCCGGCCTTGACGGAGGTGGCGGGGATCGCGGCCTGCGAGTTGAGGAAGGCGAAGGTGCCGCCGGCCGTAGATGCCGCGACCAGGATGCCGCCGAGCAGGGCGGCCGCAGTGCCGACCGCACGACGAGGCGTCGGGCGGATCGCAGAAAAGCTGCGGCCGACGCGCGTACTCGGCTCGGCGACGATCTGCTCGAAAACCGTCTGCCCAGAAACGGAGGTCTCGACGTCCGCAGACGCAGCGAGGGAGCGGCGGGCCTTCGTGGCGCGCGCCGTGCTGGCGACCTGAAGGCCGGCGAGCACGAGAAGCACGAGCGGAGCGAGCGGGAGTAGCAGTGCTGTGGGCCGACGGCACAGGGTGCCAAGGGCCGCGTAGCGCTGGGTGCTGACCGAACTCATGATCTCCGTCTTTCGTGCGGTGGTGATTCGGGTGCTGCGTCGAGCGGATGAAGCAGCGGTGCGGTGAAGCGGGGCGTTTCATCGGGGATCGGTCGCGTGGGACGACCGACCCCCGACAAAGCGGTTACGGCGTCTGCGTCTGCGTCAGCGTGATCGCACCGGCGCCGAGCAGGACGGATCCCGCCTGGGCGGAGTTGTCGACGATCGTGCCGTACGGGAACGCGACAGTCATGATGACCGTGACGGTGCTGGCGGTGCCGGTGTTCGACGCCACCTTGTAGGTGCCCGGGGTGGTGCTGGCGGCGATGCCGGTGGCGTTCACGATCGTGAAGTTCGCGGTGCGGCTCAGCTGAGCGGCGAGATTGGTGTCTGCGGGGGCGGACGTGGTGCCGAAGGTTCCGGCGGTCGGCGCGAGAGTGAACAGCAGGTTGTCACCGGTCGCGGCGACCGTGAAGGTCTGCGTGTATGTGTAAGTGTCACCGGGGACGATTCTGGTGTTCGCCGGGGTGATGGCTATGGCGTTGTTCTTCCAGACGCCGGCACCGGTCGGGGTGACGGACAGCGTGCCGGCCGAGATGGCCGATCCACCGAGAGCAGACGAGGAGTTCCAGGAGGCGAGGGTTCCCGCGCCACCCATGAGCAGGATGACGCCAGCAGCTGTGGCGATGGCACCCTTGGTGAGCTTGTTCATTTCGGGTTTTCCTTTCACGGCATCGAACGTGATGTCG
>JAYTXO010000046.1:0-1894 GCA_043742905.1 Microbacteriaceae bacterium
GGGCTGATAACCGAGCGATGTTACCGCCCGGTCCCATGCAGTTGCCGATAACGACATCCCCGACGGCGATTGAGGACCCGATCGCCCGTTCCGCATCTGTCAGGCACTGCCGGATCACCGGAGCGGCGAGTTCGTGCACGGACCGGCTGCTGAGGCGCATTCCTTTGGTCGAGATCGGCGTGCGACGCGCCGCGATCACGACCGGCCGGTTGTGCTCGCTCATCTGGTCAATCAAGTCTGGTCACCTCACCATTCTCGATGGCCAGGCGAATCTGCGCCCTGGCCGGCTTGCCGGCAGGCGTTCGCGGGAGCTGCTCGGTCCAATACCAGCGCCGCGGGAGGTGCGATGGAGCAAGTCGGCTGCGCGCTTCTTCGCGGAGGTAACGCACCGATGGCACAGCACGCCCCGACGTCGTCTCGATGAGCACACTGACGAGGGCACCGACCCCGGCATTGGCGAGACCGAGCACGACGGCGTCCTCGATTCCGACTATGGAGCGCAGGGCGGATTCGACCTCCTCCGGCACGACGGTCGCAGCCGCGGTCAGGATCGCGCCGTCCGCTCGTCCACGGAAGTGCAATCGATCCGCTCGGTCGCGGTCGACCAGGTCGCCAACCGTGGCCCAGCCGCCCGGTGATTCTCGCAGTGCGCCGTCGGTACCGAGGTAGCCAGAGGCGAGATACAGTGACCGAACCCACAGTTCACCCTCCGTGACGCGAAGTTCAACTCCAGGAAAAGGACGATGGCCAAGGCCGTCGGTGTCGACCGCGACAAACGAGAGTTCGGCAGCGCCGTAGTACGAGACAACGCGGATACCCAGTGCCTCTGCCCGCTCCCGCACGCCAATATCGAGGTGCGCACCGCCCACGAGTGCGGAGTGCAGACGGTGGCGGATTCCACCGCCTTCGATAGCTTCGACGAGGGTGCGAAGCGCATGGGGAGTGGCGTGCAGGGCGGTCGCGTGTTCCAGGTCGCCGGGGGAGAAGGCATGCGCCCGCGGGAGCACCACCGCCGCCCCGACCGACCTCGCATGCGCAACGGAGAAGAGAGACAGCGAGGATGACAGCGGTGCTGGTAGATAAACGCCATCGTCGCAGGTCAGCTCCATCAACTCGGTCACGGCAGAAAACGACGCACACCACGATTGTTCGGTGCGCAGAATCACCCGCGGCGAGCCGCTGCTTCCAGAGCTGAACGCTGCCCACGCCGAGTCTGGGGAGGCAACAGCACCGTCAGCAAGTTGACGCAGCTCGATCCAGTGAGCGGCATTCCACCGGTCATCGCCGACCAGCGGGATCTTCCCGGATGCCCGAACGCCCCATGCGGTGACCAGCGCGCGCACCCGATTCTCGTCGACGATTGGCACAAGTCGTCCCGAAGCGCCCCCGAGGGTGCTAGCGAGCCGACGCCCTCGCTCACGGAGCTGCGACTCGGTCACCGAGACAGTGCCGCACCACACCGCGACGGGATCGGTGGTCACTCGGGAGCCGCGGCCCGCTCCGCGTGCACAACCGGCTCGTGCGGGGCGACCCGTAGGTCGACGGCGGCGCGTGCTCCCCGATCGAAGGCTCGTGGGTAGGCACGCCAGAGAGCGAGGGTGACGATTGTGGCGACGACGACCTTCACGATGTCACCTGGCACAAAAACGGCACTGAAGAGAGCGGTCTTGGCCAGTGGAAGGCCCGTGATGAGGGATTGGAACGGGATTCCCACGGCGTAGACGATCACAATACCGCCGACGAAACAGCCGAACATCGTGCGCCACCAGGTGGGCGGACGATTGCCTGCACGCGCAATGACGCCGATCACGAAGGCACCGACTATCCAACCGATCAGGTACCCAACCGAGGGTCCGGCGAACACTGCGATTCCTCCCCGCCCGCCCGATAGCAG
>JAYTXO010000047.1:0-13080 GCA_043742905.1 Microbacteriaceae bacterium
AGGGCGCTGTGGCGTCCGTTATCCGGGCCGGCAAGCACAGCTTCGTCGTGGATGAGCCGCGCGCGCTCGCCGGGGACGATCTCGGTGCCAGCCCGGTCGAGTTCGCCCTCGGGGCACTCATCTCGTGCCAGATCGTCGTCTACCGGCTCTACGCGAATGCGCTTGGCATCCGGGTGGATGACATCGACATCACCGCGGAGGGTGACCTGGATGCGCGGCGCCTGTTCGGCATCGACGAGACCGTGCGCGCGGGATTCACCGAGGTGCGGCTCGACATCAAGCTGAGCGGCCCCGAGTCGGACGAGCGCTACCAGCAGCTGCGCGACGTCGTTGACGCGCACTGCCCGGTGCTCGATTTGTTCGCGAATGCGACGCCCGTGAAGGTGTCGGTCGCGAAGGCGTAGCGCGCCGGTCTAGCGCCGACCACGCCCGCAGGCGGAGAATGCCCTCATGAAAGCGTCCGTCGCCACCGCAGTGTTGCCCGCCTTCCGCGAGTACCTCGACGCCTGCAATGCGCGTGACTGGAGTGTGGCGCAGTCCTTCGTGCGTGATCCCATTCGCGTGCAGGGCGCCGTAGTCTCGGCGGCCGACTACGTGGCGGGGATCGCGCGGCTGACAACCGAGCATCCGGGATTCGTCTGGACGGTCGGCGAGACGGTCGTCGAGGGTGGACGCCTTGCGGCGCGGCTGTGCACCCCGGGCGGACCCGAGTTCGCGATCTATACCTGGCGCGATGGGCAGATCGTCGAGTATTGGGGCAAGAGCGAGCGCGCTGTCGGCTAGCGCAGGCGACGGGTCCGCCGGATAGCATGGCCGCCATGTCGACGCCGTTCATCCGCCCTGTCGTGGGCCGCCAGATCGGTGGCGTGTGCGCCGCGATCGCGAACCATTACGGCTGGGATGTCGCCGGCGTGAGGATCGGGATGGCTCTGCTCGGGCTTTTCACGGGTGTCGGCGTCGTGTTGTACATCGCACTGTGGATCGCGATCCCCGAGCGGTGAACGTGAGCTAATACCGCGGGATGTCGGACGGCCCGGCACCCCCACCGCTCCCTGCACTCGCTGCACCGCCGTCCCCCACGGGCACCGACAAGTTCACCCGGAAGCCCCAGCGCGCGAGCTCCTCGCCGTCGACGAGAAGCTGGGCCGAGTAGTGGCCGGGTTCGGCAAAGATGAAAGCGTTGGCGGCCGCCGCGATCGGCATCAGGAACGGCTCGCCGACCGGTGCGCCCGGGGCCGGGGTGATCTGGAACTCTCCGCTGAAAGCTCCGTCGAACTTGTGGCCGTCGGCATCGGTGAAAATGACCTCGAACTTGTGGAGCTGGTTGTGTGCCCGCCACGGCACGTTGATCACGCCGACGATCGAGAAGGTGGCAGAAGCTGGGAATTCGGCGAACTGCATCTGGTTCCAGAAGCCGCCGTTCATGTAGATCTTGCCGTTCTCGACGGCGGCGTGGTCGGCTAGGAAGAAGGCGGCGGCGTAGAGGTCCGTTTCGGGGATCATGGGACGAGGCTACGCGTCGCCCGCGACTGTCGACCCGGCGTATTCGCATGACTTCACTGACCCGCGTGACCAGCGGTCGGCCTCGATCGCGAGCGTGACGGTCGACGAGCTGGGGGCACGGACGCCCCGACTTTGAGCTACGCGTCGCGGGCAAGCTCGTGATCGTGGGTGCGATCAGCGACGAACCCGCCGTCCGAGTCGGGATCCGCGGGATACAGTCGGCAGATGAGCGAACCGACGACGGTGTCTGACGCCCCCCTGACCGTGACCGGCGAACGCACCAAGAAGTTCGACTCCTCGCTGTCCGAACTCAGCAAACTGCTGCGTCTCGACGGCGACGTCGGGAGGGCGCTCGGTCGGCGGTTCTCCGTAGTCGCGGCCGAAGACGGCATCCGGTTGAGCTCGGAGCGTTCGGATGCTGGGGCGCTCCTGTTCCTCCCCTGGTCGCAGCTCGGCCCGCTCCGCGCCGAGTCGCTGTGCAGCATGCCGTTCGACGTCGAACTCGTCGCCGAGGTGTCGGTCTCGCTGCTTGCCGGCTACGGGATCGGCGGCGGGGCGATGGAATATCCGGCGCTGGTGATCCCGGTGACGACCGAGGGGGCAACCGTCGAGTTGAAGGTGACGGTCGCGGCTGAGTGGGATATCGCGGAGAGGTTCGAGGTGCTGCGGGGGAGTGCGGCCCCGCTCGCTAATCTCAGGCGCGGCTAAGCCGGGCCGCGCAGATCACGACACGATCCAGCCGAACATGCTCGAGAACGCCGAACCGGGGACAATCGTCGCATGAGCACCACCCACCCGACTAAGCCGATCCGCAAAGACAGCGCCCGCAACCGTGAGCTCCTGGTTGAGGCCGCGCGCGTCGTGTTCGCCGAGCGCGGGCTCGACGCAACTCTTGACGATGTCGCGCGGCAGGCAGGCGTCGGCACCGGGACCGCATACCGGCACTTCGCCAACAAGCAGGAACTTGCCGCAGAGGTGCTGCTGCAGTCGGAGCGGCAGCTGGTTGATGACGCGAACGCGGCTCTCGAGATCGCCGATCCGTGGCAGGCGCTCGAGACCTTCTTCGAGACCAGCTGCGCCCGGCAGGCAGTGAATCGCGGCCTCCACCAGGCACTCATCAGTCCGGTCCCGCATCAGAAGTCACCGCTCCGCGAGGAACTCGTGGTGGCGGTGATCGAGCTGTTCCGGCGCGCGAAAGTGGCCGGCGTCATCCGCCCGGATGTCGAGGCGACCGATGCCGTGCCGATCTACGCAATGATGGGCGTCGCCTTCGACGTCGGCAGCGCGATCGCCCCGGAACTGTGGCGGCGCTACCTCGCGTTCTTCCTCGACGGCCTGCGGGCGACGGATCGCGGCCCGCTGCCGGCTGCGGCCATCCGGCTTCCCGATCTCGACATCGCGATGCAGGCGGGAAGGCCCAGCAAGCGCTGAGTCGACTCGCGGCGTGGCGCGGCGGCGGCGATGCGGCCAGTGGCGCGTGTGACTTGCGGCGCCGCTCTTGTGTGCACCGATCAGGGTGCCACGCCGCTGCGACACACGGATCAGGATGCCGCACCGGCGTGTCGCTCTCGTGCTCCTGATCCGCGGGCGGGGGAGGGGGGAATGCGCTGCCCGCCTGCCGCGTGATGGCCAGCGGCCAAGCTGAGGGCCGCCTGGATATTGGCGGGGAACGCCGCAGGCTCTTGCGCCCCGGTTTTACGCTCGACGCATGATTATTGTGCTCACCGGAGCCGCTGGCTACATCGGATCCGCCACCGTTGAGGCGCTGCTCGTGCACGGCCACGACGTCACGGCGCTCGTACGCAGCGACGAGTCGGCGAAGGCCGTTGCCCGGGATCGTGTCACCCCCGTCGTCGGCGATATCGCTGACGTCGAATGGATGACCGGGCAGCTACGTGCGGCGGACGGCGCGATCCACCTGGCCAACACGAACGATCCGGAAGTCGACGACGCGGTGGCGTCCGCGATGATCAGGGCATTTGCCGGATCCGAGAAGCCGTACGTGCACACCGGTGGCGTCTGGGGTTGGGGCAACGGGGAGATGATCGTCGAGAGCGACTCGCTGGACGCGCCAAAGATAGTGGCATGGCGAGAGGCGATTGAGAAGCGTATTCTCACGCCGGGAATCCGCGGCTCGGTGATCGCGCCTGCGGTCGTCTACGGGCATGGAAAAGGAATACCGAAGGCGGTCATCGTCGACGGCCCCAAGACCAACGGCTCCGCGCATCTCGTCGGCAGTGGGGATCAGCACTGGGCGACGGTGCACGTCGACGATCTCGCGGAGCTCTACGTCGCGGTGCTCGAAAAGGCGCCGGGCGGTGACGTCTATATCGGTGCCAGCGGGGAGAATCCAACCGTTCGGGAGCTCGCGGAGGCCTACCACGGCGTTGGCAAGACGGTCGTCGAGACCGCGGAGGAGACGCGTGATCGGTTCGGGACGGACTTCGCTGATGCCCTGCTTCTCAGCCAGCAGGCCACCGGGAACACTGCCAAGAATCTGTTCGGCTGGACCCCGAAGCAGCCCGCTCTGATCGAGTTACTGCGCGATGGCTATCCCGTTGACCGTTAGCGTTGCGGCATGATCATCGTCATCACCGGAGCCAGCTCGGGCATCGGCCGTGCCGCCGCAATCGAGCTCGCGGAGCAGGGGCACGATCTCGCGATCGTTGGGCGCAATCCGTTCCGCACCAACGAGGTCGCGCGGGAAGTCGGCGGTACCGCCTTCCTCGCCGACTTTGACAAACTGGCAGACGTCCGGCTGCTGGCCCGTGAGCTTCTGGCCCGTTATTCGCGGATCGATGCGCTTGGCAACAACGCCGGGGGCGTCATCCCCAAGCGAGGTGTCTCGAAGGACGGCGTCGAACGCACCTGGCAACACAATGTGCTCGCGCCGTTCGTGTTGACCCAGGCGCTCCTTCCGCGCATGCTCGCAAGCGAGTCGAGAGTGGTCTTCACCAGTAGCGCAGCGAACCGCACAGGTGCCGTGGACCTCGGCCTGCCCGGCTGGGATGGACGGTTCTGGTTGCGCGGTTTCCCGGCCTACGGTGCCGCGAAGCGGGCCGACGCGATGATCGCGCGTGAGCTCGCACGCCGGGAACCGACGCTGCACGTGAACTCGGTCCATCCCGGAGGGGTGGCCACCGGTTTCGCGGGACTGAACGAGAGCCCGGTTGCCGGGCTCTTCGCCCGCGTGCTGCGCACGCCGGCGGAGGGCGCCGCCCAGTTGATCGGCCTGCTTAGCGGTGAACTGGATGCCCCGAACGGGAGCTACGTCGACGGCACTGGCCGCGACACGGGCCTCGCCGCGCAGGCGCTCGACCCGGCGCAATGCACAAAACTCTGGAACGCGCTCGAGGCGCAGGCGGCGTCGCTGGAGTCGTAGCTCTCTCTACTCGCCGCCCCCGGCCGCGCCCCGCAGCCGCAGCCGCGGCTGGTTCGTGGGAGCGTCTTCTTTCACCTCGACCTGGGGCGAGCGGGAGTCGACGAAGGCGGTGAACGACTTGTAGCCGAGGGACTTCTCCTTGAAGGAGGAGTCCATGCGCAGCATCTGGTTCTTCACCTGCGAGTTGCCCGCCCAGTCCTCGTCGCCGCGGTTTTCGACGATCCGAAGCGCGCGCACCAGCAGGTCGGTTGCGGCCTCCTGGGTGAGGTGCGGATCTGCCTCGACGGGCTCGGTAGCGTCGACGGCCTCAGCTGCCTCGACTTTCGGCGGCTCGGTCTTCGTGCCGCTGCGGCTCGCGCGGCGTGGAGCGGTCGCAGCGGCGGCAGTCGCCCCCGTCTTCGCTCCTGCGGCAACAGGCGTCACCACCGGCTTCACGAACGGAACGACGCCGGGCAACTCGTCGTAGTCAGTGAACTCATCGCACGCCGCCATCAGCGCGCGGCTGGTGGCTCCGGCCACACCGATGCCGATCACAGTGCGACCGAGCCGTTTGGCGCTCTGGGCGAGGGCGATGTAGTCCGAGTCGCCGGCGACGATGATCACGTGGGTGAGGTCGGGCAGGCGGTACAGCTCTTCGACGACATCCACTGCTAGACGGATGTCGGCCCCGTTCTTGCCGCCGGAGGTGACCTGGAAGAGTTGGGCGAGATCCACGGCGCGGTTGATCAGTTGACGCTGGTAGTTCGAGTTCGCCGGAGCCGACCAGTCGGCGTACGCCCGGCTGACGGCGATCGTGCCGAAGGAGCTCGCGTAGTCGAGGATCGCGCCGATGTCGACCTTGGCGGCCTCGAGACGCTCCGCGATGGCATCCGTGCCGGCGATGCGGGCCCGGTCGCGCATGAAGTCTCCGCGGCCGAACAGCTGGTCGTAGCGCGAAATCACCACATTGTCGAAGTCGATGTAGACACCGACGCGGGATTCACTTGGCTCTGGCATGAGGTCGAGCCTATTCCGCATGCCGCATCCCGGCAGAAAACGCACTCGACCGTGGTGTTGCGCAAACAGACCACCCTGCGGGCCGGGCTCACAACCCGCCAGTGGTCACGGCGGGTAGATCACCCAGAGCAGAAAGATCGCTACCGGCTGGAGGGCGATGCTCACGGTCAGCGTGGCCACGCGGCGAGCGGGAGTGCTCGACAGCGCGGGGTGGCCAAGGAGCGGTGACAGCGGCAGCAGCATGCGCAGCAAGCTCTGGGTCGGCAGGAAGACCGCGAACAGATAGGCGATGTAGCTGGTCAGATACGTCCAGAGGTCGGCACCGTAGACCCGCATGGAGCGGCGGGTCAGCCAGAACAGCACCGCCGCGCCGAGAGCCACGACGCCGATGACGCCCCAGATGCCAGCGAGATGCCCGTAGAGCAGGAAGAACGGGCTGAACGGCACGAAGATCACCGGCCCGAAGTAGGCGCGCCACCACGCGAGTTCGGTATCGAAATAGGCGCTCGGATGTCCGCTCATCACCGAGGCGAGCACCGGCCACATGAGGGTAGCAGCGACGATCGCGAGGATCGTGGTGACTCCGGTGATCCATTCTCGATGCGCGATCGGATGCCGTCGCCACAGTCGATGCAGCCCCTGCACCGCGATGGCCGCCGCCAGCGCGAGGGCCCCAGGGTGCACGAACGACGCGACCACCGCGAACGGGATCATCGCGAGGTACCGGCGTCGCTGCATGAACCAGAGGGCGAGGAACAGGAAGAACAGGAAGGTGCTTTCGGCGTACGCAACCTGCAGAAGGAAGGAGAGCGGTCCGAACGCGAAGAGCAGCGCGCCCCACAGCGACTGGGTCCTCCCGAAGCGCTGCAGCAACACCCAATGCAGCGTGAGGGTCGCTGCGGCGCCGAACAGCACAGCGACCACAATCCCGGCCGCCCCGAACGGCAGACCTGTGACCGCCATGACACCCCGCGAGATCGCCGGGAACACCGGGAGGAAGGCCCACGTGTTGTAGGTGACGTTGCCCACGGCATCCGTCGGCAGAGTCGAGGGGTAGCCGTGCAGCGCAACCTGCTCGTACCAGCGGGTGTCCCACGAGGCGAGGAAGCTGAGGAAGTCCGTACCGCCGCGGAAGTGTCCCATCGACCATGGACCGTTTGGCGATGCCCACCAGGCGAGAACCAGGAACCCCGTCGTGAGTAGCCGCGCGAGCGCGTAGCCGCCCAGCAGGACGACGGTCACCGGGACGGCTCGGCCGCGAATGCTCAGGTTCAGCAGTCGCGATCCGAAGCCATTGCGCGTTTTGACCTCTGTAACGACGTCACTCGTCACGAGAGCTCCGCTCGTCGGGGGAATCGGGGAGAAACATGTCGATCTTGCCATGTCTTCGAGGGGTGCACAGACCATTCCGCCCTTAGACCTTTTTCATGGTGAGGACTCATCGAATAACGGGCAGATAACGCCTGACGATTTTCGTCTTGTGTGGGCGATCGATTTCACGGCGGGGACGGTCGTCTCGAGTCGACCGGCGGAGTTGACGTCGGCAAAAGCGAGTGCGGAGCCGGGCGTGACTTCGCGGTAAATCGAGTGGGTTTGGGGGCCATGCTTTCGCCCGGATTTACTGCGCGAGCGGGGGCCAGGAGCACTCGACACTGCGGTCAGCTCGCGCTTGTGGAATAAATCCATTCGATGTACTATCGTGCCAACGTCGGCAGCCGATAGTTGGCGCGTGGCACAGCACTCACCCTCAAGTACCTCCAGTGGAGCAAAGGAGCACCATGCACAAGAGAATTGTGATCGCGATTTCTCTGGCGGCCATCGCCGCACTCGGACTTAGCGCTTGTTCGGCGGCGACTCCGTCTGCTGACAAGACGATCAAGATCGTCTACGAGAAGACAGATTCTTTCACCGCGCTGGACACGCTCTTCGCGAGCGCGAAGGCGGAGTTCGAGAAGTCACACCCGGGCGTCACCGTCAAACTGCAGCCGGTGGCCGCCGACGACAATGACTACAAGACCAAACTCGCGCTGTCGCAACGGTCGGCCGAGACCGCGCCTGATGTTTTCTACGAAGACACGGCGAATGTTCGATCGGACGCTGCCGCGGGCTACCTGTTGAAGCTCGACGACTACCTCGCCAAGTGGAAAGACTGGTCACAGTTCAACGCCGGGGCCAAGCTCGCTGGCGCTGGAGACGACGGCAGCATCTATTCCGTTTCTCTGGGGACCGACACACGCGTCATTTGGTACAACAAAAACGTGCTCAAGGCCGCCGGGATCTCGACTCCCTGGCAGCCGAAGACCTGGGACGAGATTCTCGCTGCGGCTCGCAAGATCAAGGCAGCAGAGCCTGGCGTCGTCCCCTTCAACCTTTACGCCGGAACCGGCACGGGTGAAGGCACGGTCATGCAGGGCTTCTACGAGCTGCTCTACGGTACCGACCTGGGAGCGAACTCGCTGTACGACAGCGCGTCCAAGAAGTGGGTTGTCGGATCCCAGGGATTTGTCGACTCGCTCAACTTCATGAAGACGCTGTACGGAGAAGGCCTCGCCGTCACCCCGGCCGAGGCGCTCGACGCCAACGTGTGGAAGAGCGTGTTCGGTGAGCGTTTCCCTCAGGACAAGCTCGGTGCCACCGTTGAAGGCTCCTACACCCCCTCCTTCTGGGTGAAAGGTGGTTCCTATGCGTGGCCCAACTACGCGACCGTCATGGGCACAACGCTGTTCCCGACCCAGAAGGGTCAGGCTCCAGGCGGAGTCAGCATGTCCGGTGGGTGGACACTCGCGGTGGGTGCCAAGTCGAAGAACTCGCAGCTCGCGTTCGACTTCATGACGACGGCGCTCAACTTCAAAAACGCCCTCTCCTACGACAACGCAAACGCACAAATCGCTGTGCGCAAAGATGTTGCCGCCGACCCGTCGTACGTGGCCGCCAACCCGTTCGTTCAGGCCGTGACCGACGCTGTAACGGTCACGCACTTCCGCCCCGCGACGGGCGACTACGCGCAGATCTCCACCGAGGTGCAGAAGGCGACTGAGGCGGTCATCACCGGACAGGCGAGTCCCAAGGACGCAGCAGCAGCGTATGACGCGGCCGTAACGGGAATCGTGGGCGCAGATAAGGTCACGAAGAAGTAATACGTTTCACGCGCCAGACGACGAGGTGGGACACACAATGACGAGGAAACGGGAACGTCCATGACTTCAGAAAGCGTGTCCACGCTCTCGATGGCATCGGACCGGGGGGGGAAGGAGCCGAACGGCTCTCGCCCCCTCCGGGCCCAAAGAAGCCGGATCGTGAGAATGATCCCGTTGGCTCCCGCCATCGTGTTGATGGCGATATTCCTTCTCGGGCCGATCATCTGGTCGTTCTACGGGTCCTTCACCAATGCGGCGTTGACCGGCCCACACGCGAGCAAGGTCGACTTCATCGGGATCGCGAACTACCAGAAACTGTTCGGTGATCCGGTCTTTCCGATTTCGGTCGGGCTCACCGTTGTCTTTGTTCTCGGGTCTGCCGTAATCAGCCAGACAATCCTCGGCCTAGGCCTCGCCCTGGTTATGCAGAAGGCGAGCAAGGCACTCGGTGCCGTGGTCGGAACAATCGTGGTGACCGCCTGGGTTCTTCCGGAGATCGTGGCCGCTTTCGTGAGCTATGCGTACTTCAGCAAGGACGGCACGCTCAACCAGCTCCTGGCGGGCATCGGAATCCCCGCCATCAACTGGCTCTATACCTATCCCATGGTCGCTATCTGCCTGGCGAACATTTGGCGGGGCACGGCCTTTTCGATGATGATCTACCAGGCGGCGCTCAACGATGTACCCCCGGAGATCACGGAAGCAGCCCAAATCGACGGCGCAGGAGGTCTGAAGCGCCTGTGGTTCGTCACGATTCCGATGATCAAGCAGACCATCAACACCACGCTTATGCTGATCACCCTCTCGACCCTTTCGGTGTTCACGCTTATTTACGTGATGACATCTGGCGGTCCTGGCAACCTGTCGACGACGCTGCCAATTTTCGCCTACAAAGAGGCGTTCAAGTTCAGTGAGATCGGCTATGGCACGGCGATCGCGACAGTGATGTTGATCGTCGGGGCTATCTTTTCCATTTTCTACATCCGCGCCCTTCGGCCGGAAAAGGACTGATCGCGTGACTACGACTCTGCCGGCAGGTACCGCGGCACTCCCTGAGCGGCCCAAGAAGAGCCCACCGATCACCCTGGCCTCGCCGCGGAAGTCGGTCAGCAGATTCCTCGCCAACATCGTGCTGGTGATCGTGGGAGCCTGCTTTCTCCTGCCGTTGAGCTGGCTCATACTCGGCTCGTTCGACACCAAGGCCACCTACCAGACGCGGCTGCCAGGGAGTTTCTCGCTCGACAACTACACCGCTGTCCTCACTCCGGAGCTGACCTTCATTCCGCTGTTGAACAGCCTCCTGCTGTCAACCGGTGCAGCGCTTGTGACAGTGGTCGCCGCGCTTTTGGCCGCCTATCCGCTGTCGCGATACCAGTCCCGATTCAACAAACCCTTCATGTACGGAGTGCTCTTCGGAACTTGTCTTCCCATCACCGCGATCATGGTGCCGGTCTACAGCTTGTTCGTGCAGCTGAACCTGCTGGACTCGCTGCCCGGAACGATCTTCTTCTTGGCGGCATCATCGCTGCCGATGGCGATCTGGATGACGAAGAACTTCATGGATTCTGTGCCGATCAGCCTGGAGGAAGCGGCGTGGATGGACGGAGCCTCGTCGATGCGCGCCCTGCAGGCCATTGTTATCCCGCTCATGCGTCCCGGGATCGCGGTGGTGGCGATCTTCGTGTTTCTGCAGGCCTGGGGCAACTTCTTTGTGCCGTTTATTCTGTTGCTCTCGCCCAGCAAGCAGCCAGCTGCGGTTTCCATCTATAGCTTCTTCGGACAGTACGGGGCGATCGCATACGGGCAGCTCGCCGCCTTCTCAGTGCTCTATTCCATTCCTGTGATCGTTCTCTACGTCTTCGTCTCGCGCGGCATCGGCGGATCCTTCGCGCTGTCTGGCGCGGTGAAGGGGTGACAGCGGTCGGAAGCTCATTTCACTCCCTTCCCGCACATCGGCCGGCCCGCCGGCCTGGAAAAAGGACGCCCCATGCATGACAAGTCAGCTCTCATCGAAGCCAGGATCGAACGCTTCGTTCGCGAGCGAATCGCTCCAGCGCTCTATCGCGAAACCGCCCCGGTGGGTATTGCGGCCTGGGATGTCGCGGATGAGCCGGTACCGTTCGCCGAGGCTCGCGCAGCGAGCTACCGTCCCTTCGCGGTAGGGGATGAGTGGGGCGCGCCATGGGGCACAACCTGGTTCCGCGCCACCGGTACCGTGCCCGAGGGCTGGACCCAGCCAGGTACCCGGCCCGAGCTCGTCGTCGACCTCAGCTTTAGCCCGGCGGCGCCAGGCTTCCAGGCCGAGGGGCTCGCGTACTCGGTCAGCGGCGAGATCATCAAGGCGCTCGAGCCGCTCAACAACTACCTGCCGGTGGGGATGGCGGGCTCGGCTGTCGATATCTTCATCGAGGCGGCGGCCAACCCGAACATCGCGGTCGACTTCACCTTCATTCCGACCCAATGGGGCGACAAAGCAACCGCGGGTACGGACCCGCTGTACCGGCTGCGCCGTCTCGAGTTCGCACTGCTCGATGTCGCAGTCTGGGAACTGCTCCAAGACGCCTGGACTCTCGATGGACTCATGCGTGCCCTGCCGACCGCCTTGCCCCGTCGTGCCGACATCATGTACGCACTTGATCGCATGATCGACGCTGTCGACCCGGCCGATATCGCCGGGACGGCCGCCGCAGGTCGCGCAGCCCTCGCCGAGGTTCTTGCTCAACCCGCCTACGCGAGTGCCCATCAACTTGCCGCAGTGGGCCACGCGCATATCGACTCCGCCTGGCTGTGGCCAACCCGCGAGACCGTACGCAAGGTGGCCAGGACGTTCTCCAACGTGCTGGAGCTCATGGATGAGGATCCGGATTTTGTATTCGCCGCGTCGTCTGCCCAACAGTATTACTGGCTCAAACAGCACTATCCGACCCTGTTCGAGCGGGTGAAGAAGCAGGTAGAGGCTGGTCGGTTTGTGCCGGTGGGGGGCATGTGGGTCGAATCTGACACCAACATGCCCGGTGGCGAAGCGCTCGTCCGCCAGTTTGTCTACGGCAAAAGATTCTTCATGGAAGAACTTGGCGTCGAGCCGCTCGAGGTGTGGCTACCCGACTCGTTCGGCTACTCGGCGGCACTGCCGCAGATTGTCGTCGCGGCGGGATCGAAATGGTTCCTCACCCAAAAGATCTCGTGGAACGAGACCAACAGGATGCCTCACCACACCTTTCTCTGGGAGGGCATCGATGGCACTCAAGTCTTTACGCATTTCCCGCCCGTCGACACATACAACTCGAATCTTTCTGCCCAAGAGCTCGCTCTGGCGCAGGCGCAGTATGCGGAAAAGGGTCTGGGGAGGACTTCCCTCGTGCCATTCGGCTGGGGCGATGGCGGCGGTGGACCCACCCGCGAGATGCTTGCCGCGGCCGCCCGGACGAGGAATCTCGAAGGCTCGCCACAGGTGACGATGTCGAGTCCACGCCAGTTTTTTGAGACCGCAGAGGGTGAGTACCTGGCACCCCCGGTCTGGACAGGAGAGCTTTACCTCGAACTGCACCGCGGAACATACACCTCGCAGTCGAACACCAAGCGCGGCAATCGCAAGAGCGAGCACCTGCTGCGTGAGGCCGAATTGTGGGCGACAACTGCATCCGTGCTGCGCGGTGACGATTATCCATACGAGGTGCTCGATACCGCGTGGCGCACGGTGCTGCTCCAGCAGTTCCACGACATCCTTCCCGGTTCGTCGATTGCCTGGGTACACCAGGAAGCCGAGCGCAACTACCTCGAGGTGGCGCGCTCATTGAATGAACAGATCAGCAACTCGATCGCGTCGCTCGCTGGGGAGGGCGAACTGCCCCTGGCATTCAACGCGGGCCCCTACGCCGTCGACGGTGTCCCTGCCCTGGGGGCCGGCCCCGTGACGCACCCGGACAGTCCCTCCGTGGTCAAGGACGGCAACGACATCCTGCTCGACAACGGTTCAGTGCGCGTGCGTATTGATCACCGCGGCGTGATCGTCTCCCTGTTCGACATCACCGCCCGGCGCGAGCTCGTTCCCGCCGGTGCCGC
>JAYTXO010000048.1:0-19461 GCA_043742905.1 Microbacteriaceae bacterium
GTCAGGATCGTGCCCGCCGCCCCGACCAGCGCACCAGCGATGATGAGCGCCTGGTTGTCAATGGCGAAGCCAGCCATGGCGACTGCGAGTCCGGTGAAGGCGTTGAGAAGCGACACGATCACCGGAGCGTCGGCGCCGCCGATGGGCAGGACCATCAGCACCCCCAGCGCAAGCGCGGCGATCAGCAGGACCACGAGCACCGGCACGCTGTGCGTGAAGACGGTTACCAGCACCGCGGCCGCGAGCGCAAGGAGGGCCGCGACGACGTTGACGGCACGCGACCCCGGAAACGCGATCGGTTTGCCCGGGATGACGCCCTGCAGTTTGCCGGCCGCGATCAGCGATCCGGAAAACGTTACCGAGCCGATGAGGATGTCCAGCGCGACCGGCACCGAGACCGTGGGCGACAGCGGGGGTCCGGTCAGCAGGAGGAGAAACGTCGCGAATCCGATACTGGCTGCCGCGCCGCCGCCGACCGCGTTGAAGACGCTGACCAGTTGCGGGATGTCGGTCATCTTCACGGTGCGCGCGCGAACGATTCCGAAAGCGGCACCCGCGATCGCCCCGAGCGTCAGAGCGATCCACGCCCACGGCCTGCCTCCGGTGTCCAGCAGCGCGAAGCTGAGGGTGGACAGGATCGCGATCACCATCCCGGTGGCCGAGACCAGATTGCCGCGCCGCGCCGTCGCCGGGGAGCGCATCAGGTGGAGTCCGATGACGAACAGCGCGGCTGCCACCAGATCGAGCATGCCGAAGATGAAGGCGTTGGCGGTCACGCCGCGTCCTTCGCGGGGGAAACTGGACCCGGCCGACGGAACATGGCAAGCATCCGGTCGGTGACCACGTAGCCGCCGAACACGTTTGCGGCCGCGAGGGCTCCGGCGACGAAGGTCAGCGCGTAGCCGACAGGACTGTCGGCGAGCGAGGCGACAACGATGGCGCCGGCCAGCACGACGCCGTGGATCGCGTTTGCGCCCGACATCATCGGCGTGTGCAGCGTCGACGGGATCTTGCTGATGACCTCGAACCCGACGAGCAGGCTCAGGATAAATATGGCCAGGTTGCCGTACAGGGTCTCCATCACGGGGCCACCGCCTCGAACGCACGGAGCGGCTCGAGCCCGAGGTCCGCGCGCACGGTCGGATTGCCGATCTCGCCGTCGTGGCAGATCACGATCGCCGCGTGCACCTCGTCGTCCCGGTCAATGGTCAGCACGTCGGCGGGGATCAGCGACGCGATGACCGCGAGCACGTTGCGGGCATACATCTGCGATGCGGAGGCGGCGAGCTCGGAGGCCAGCTCCCCCGCGCCAATTACGATCACCCCGGTCGCCGTGGTGATCGTCTCACCTTCGATCGAGCCGGCGACGTTGCCGCCGTATTCGCCCGAGCCGAGGTCGACGCAGACCGATCCCGGTCGCAGAGTCGCCAAGGTCGCTACCGAGACCAACAACGGCGGTCTGTGTCCGGGAACCTTCGCGGTCGTGATGATGATGTCGAATGAACCGAGTGCTGCGGCCAGTTCTGCCTGCTGGTGCTCGAGATCCGCCGGTGACATCACGCCGGCGTAGCCGCCCTCGGATCGCTGCGTGGCAACCGTGGAAGTCAGGAAGCTCGCTCCAAGCGACTCCACCTCGCCGCGGGAGGCGGCGCGCACGTCGTAGCCGGTGACGATAGCGCCGAGGCGTCGCGCCGTGGCGATCGCTTGCAGGCCGGCGACGCCGGTGCCGATCACCATCACCTTCGCCGGCGTCGCCGTACCGGCGGCAGTGATCATGAGCGGCAGATAGCGGTCGAATGCTGCGGCGGCGACGAGTGCCGCGCGATAGCCAGCCGCACTCGCCTGGGAACTCAGGGCATCCATCGACTGCGCTCTGCTCACCGTGCGCGGCAGCAGCTCGAATGCCGCGGCAGTGACGTGGGCGGCGTTCAGGGCGCTGACGGCGGCGAGGTTGTTGCGAGGGTCGAGCATGCCGATCAGCAGTTGGCCTGCGTGTAGGCCGGTGATCAGAGCTTCGGAAGGATTCCGCACCACGGCCAGCACATCGCAGCCCGCCATGACATTCGCGCGGCTCTCGAGGGTCGCGCCAGCTGCCGCATAGGCTGCATCCGGGAACGACGCGGCGGTACCTGCACCCACTTCGATCAGCACGTCGCGGCCAGCGGCGACGAGTCGCGCGACCGCCCCTGGGTCGAGGGCGACGCGTCGTTCTCGTGCGGCCGTCTCGGTGACGACGCCGATCTTCAGTGTCATGTCTTCAGTCTTTTCGCGTCGGTTACCGGCCCCAGAGTCGAAGGTCCTGAGGCGAAGATCCCCTTAATCACGGGACTTCCGGCCCTGTGGATGCCGCGGTTCACCTGGTCTGCTGGGCACGAGAGAGAGGCCACCCATGGCGCATGAGCATATCGAATACGGAGCATCCCCGCAGGGCCCAGTAACCGAGTTGTCGGATCGAGCTAGCTGGGATCTCCTTCAGCGAGCGACTTTCGGACACCTCGGTGTCAGCCTCGACGGCCGCCCCGGCATCTTCCCTGTCGACTTCCGGGTGGACGGCGAGACGATCGTCTTTCGCACCGCCATCGGCACGAAGCTCGCCGAGTTAGTCGCGAACCCGCACGTGGCGTTCGAGGTGGACGACCGCACCGAACTCGGCACCTGGAGCGTGGTCATTACTGGTCGTGCGCAGGTCATTGATGATGAAGCCGGCCGTCAAGCCGCCGACCTGCTGATTTTCCCGGACTGGATTCCCGTCGAGGTCTATGTCTACGTCCGCATCGTGGCGACCAAGATCCGCGGCCGGGTCTTCGCCCCGCGCGCGCGACTCGGGCTCGTCTAGGGCCGAGTTACCAGCGTGGGGCTCGGGATGTTGAGCAGCACGTCTAGAGCGAGCGCCACAGACGCAGAATCCGTCGCGTGCGGCACGACCAGCAGGCTCGAGCGTGCCGCGGCCTCCACCAGGCCGGCGGCCAGGGGCCGCACGGAACGCCGGCTGCGGATCGGCAGCGACGCGTCGACCGACTTCGCGATGGAGATGGCGCGAATCATCTCGCCGTCGAACTCGCCGAGGCCACGTGGACGGGAACGCACGAGCGTCAGCGACTGCGCGCTGGCACTCGCCTCGCGCGCTGCGAACTCGATCACCTGATCGTCGCCATCTTGGACCCCCACCACGACCCCGTCACGGATGCTGCCTGCCAGATCGGGGATGTAGGCGACGGCGCTCTGCGCCCGCGGCACAAGTGCCAGGAAGCGCGAGCCGAACAGGGTGCCGCGGATGAATCCGGTCTTGTGGGTTCCGATCACGAGCAGACCATCGGCATCCGTGGTCGACGACAAAACCTCGAGTGGGTCGCCTCGGGCGATACGCCAGGAAATCGGGATCTCGCTGGCGACCTCTCGGGCGATCGCTTCGCCCGCCCGCAACAGCGTCTCGACCGCGCCGTTCGCATCGGGGGGTGCGGGGGTGTCCGCGCTGTCGAGCACGTGGACGAGCCGCAGATCCGCACCCCGCGCCTGCGCCCGCGCCGCCCCCCAACGGATTGCCTGTCGGCTCGGGACGGAGTCGTCCGTCCCGACGACGATGGTGTCGCTCATATATCGAACCGGTCCCTCCGCGCGATGTCTCAAGGA
The DNA here is from genome assembly GCA_043742905.1 of Microbacteriaceae bacterium. Classification (GTDB taxonomy): domain Bacteria; phylum Actinomycetota; class Actinomycetes; order Actinomycetales; family Microbacteriaceae; genus Lysinimonas. The sequence goes on from JAYTXO010000048.1 coordinate 3,631, forward strand.
TCCGAACCTCCCACTGGCGGGAGCCGCCGCACAGGGCCGTAGGTCCCGAGTTGGCAACCCGGTGAGAATCACCCCGCTGTTTGCGCGAGGGGCGTACTGTTGCGCCCACCGGAGTCGCATCCGGATCAAGATGGGCCAACCCGTTAGTCGAGGCGACACCGGATGTCGAACAACCACGGTGTCAGCTTCCCGGATGCGCCGCGGGGCGAGTTGGATCTCGCGCTCGACACCCTGGTCGAGAAGGCCCGCGACGTGCTCCTCGTTCAGGGGCGGCTGCGCTCGCTGCTGAAGGCCAATCAGGCCGTGATTGAGCATCTCGATCTGGCCGTCGTCCTGGAGCGGATCGTGGCCGCCGCGGTGGAACTGGTTGATGCTCGCTATGGTGCGCTCGGTGTCGTGGCACCGGACGGCAGCCTCGAGCAGTTCATCAATGTGGGGATGTCGGCGGAGGAAATCGCCGCGATCGGGGAGCTCCCCAGCGGGTACGGGGTACTGGGTGCGCTGATCGACGATCCGCATCCGATCCGACTCGATGTGCTTTCGGACGACGAGCGGTCGGTGGGATTCCCTCCCGGCCACCCGCCGATGGCCAGCTTCCTCGGGGTCCCGATCCGGGTGCGCGACGAGATCTACGGCAACCTCTACCTCAGCAACCAGAGGCGCGGGCGCTTCAGTGAGGAAGACGAGCAGCTCGTGACGGCTCTCGCGGCAACCGCGGGGGTGGCGATCGAGAACGCACGGCTTTTCGCCGAGACTCAGCGGCGGCAGGCGTGGGCTGCGGCAACCAGCGAGTTCACTTCGGCACTGGTGTCCGCCCAGTACGAGGCTGCGCTCCCGACCCTGGCCGACCGGGTCCTCCAGATCTGCGCCGCCGATGTGGTGTGGATGCTGACCCCGACGCCCGACGGCGACGACCTGGTGATCGCGACCGCCCGCGGAGTAGACGAGGCGCTGGTGCAGGGGACCACCCTGCCCATCGCCGGCTCCGTGGTCGCCGGGGTGCTGGAAGGGCATCAAGCCCGTCAGATCGACGATGGCTCCCAGACTGAGGTACCGCTCAGCGACGGACGTCGCCTCGGCCCTGTCATGGCCCTGCCGCTCTTCGTGGGGGGAACGACACAGGGCGTGCTGCTCGTCGGCCGTCTCGAGCGCGGCGAACGCTTCACCCTGGCGGATCTCGAAATGGCGGCCGACTTCGCCGGGCAGGCCAGCGTTGCGATGGAACTCGCCACAGCTCGCGCCGACCAGCAGCGGATGGCGACTCTCGAAGATCGCGGGCGCATCGCGCGCGATCTGCACGACCACGTCATCCAGCAGCTGTTCGGAACCGGCCTTCAACTGCAGAACGTGGCGAGCTCGCTGGGCTCGGGCCCGGCCGCCGAAGCCGTGATGCGATCGGTCGCGGATATCGACGCGAGCATCTCCCAGATCAGGACGGCGATCTTCGCCATGTCGACCCCCAGCGACCGAGCCCGCCCCAGCATCCGACACGCCCTCATCGACGTCGCGAACGAGTTAAGCGCCGATTCCGGGAGCACCCCGCAGCTCACGTTTTCGGGCCCGGTCGACCTGATCGTGGTCGGCGATCTCGCGGCTGATGTGGTTGCCGTCTACCGCGAAGCCCTGGTCAATGTGATCAAACACGCAGCAGCCGAGCACACTTGGATCTCGCTCGGTGTCGCGTCGGGATGGGTCACCCTCGAGGTGAAAGACGACGGAATAGGGTTCGGCGAGCCCGACCGTCGCAGTGGGATCGCCAACATGATGACGCGCGCGGTGTCACGCCGGGGATCGCTTACGGTCGACTCCCCTGCCGACTCCGACCGCGGAGGCACCCGGCTGTGCTGGCGCGTACCGTACGAGGAGGTGGCATGACGATTCGCATTTTCCTGGTCGACGATCACGAACTGGTGCGCCGCGGGATCGCCGGCCTCCTGGAGGCCGAAACCGATATGGAGGTCGTCGGCGAGGCATCGACCGCCGCCCAGGCGCGCTCGCGGATCGCCGCGATCCAGGCGGACGTCGCGCTGCTCGACGTGCGCCTGCCTGACGGCAGCGGCATCGACATCTGTCGTGAACTGCGCACCAGCTCCCCGGACCTGCGGAGCATCATGCTCACCGGTTACGACGATGACGAAGCGCTGTTTGCCGCGGTGATCGCAGGCGCGGCGGGCTACGTGCTCAAGAACGTGCGGGGGAGTGGGCTCGTGGACGCCGTGCGCCGGGTGGCGGCTGGCCATTCGCTGCTCGACCCCGACCTCACCAAACGGGTGACCGACCGGATCAGGGGACGCGACGCGGAGGACCCGCGCTTGGCGCCGCTCGGCCCGCGCGAGCGGCAGATCCTCGCCCTCATCGCCGACGGGCTCACCAACCGCGAGATCGGTGAGCGACTTTCTCTGGCCGAGAAGACCATCAAGAACTACGTGTCGGCGGTGCTCAGCAAGCTGGGGCTGCAGCGCCGTACGCAGGCGGCCGTGCTGCATCTGGACGCCATGCGGCGCGCTCCGTGATTCGAATGCGTCCTGTTGCGACGCGGGCTAGGTGCGGGGTCGGATGAAGCGGCCCGTGATCCGTTCGGGAACGATCTGAAAATAGTTGAACTTGTCGCCCCGCTGCCAGGGCGTCAGCCACTCGACGCCGGAATCACGGATCTCGCTATCCGACGCCAGTCGGCGGGCCAGGCCGCGGATGACGACGCTCCACTTTGCCAGAAACGTGCGGTCGTCGGCTTCGAACGCCACCCGGGGCTCGCGGGTCAGCTCCACGATCTTGGTGCCGGGCGCGGAGCGGAAGTACAGGTTTTTGTTGTGTACCAAGTAGTTGATGGGGAAGATGTCGACCCCGTCGTTGGTCGAGGTGGCGAGTCGCCCGAGACCCCGATTACCGAGGAACTCCCAGCACGCGGCCTCCTCCAAATCGAGAGTGTCGGGAAACTCGTCCGGGTGGCCGGGCGGAGCTGAATCGGGCGCAGATAAATCGGGCGCAGTTGAATCTGGCGCGGAGGGATCGGTCATGCCTTCATCATCGGGCGAGCCGGCCGACGCCTCTAGGGGCGAAGGTCCCGCGTCGCCGTGGGCACGACGATCACCGGGCACGACGCCTGCGTGATCAGGGCTCGTGCGATCGACCCGAGCGGAACGCGATCCCCGCGAGCGCGCGGTCGCCCCACGACAATCGCTGATGCGCCTGTGTCGAGAGCAAGCTGTGCAAGCTCGGGGGCGACGTGCCGCCCCTGGCGGACTTCGGCCCGGACGGCCAGCTCAGGAAATCCCGCGCTCAACCGGTCCGCGAGGAGCTGCAGCGCCCCGGACTGCCCATTCGGGATGGACCCGATCAGGTACGGGTCGGCAGGCATATCGACGATTCCCAGGCCGGGCATTCCCCAGACGTGCGCGAGCAGCAGAATCGCCTGGTCGCGGCGAGCGAGTTCGACCGCGAGCCGGATTTCGGCATCCGCCTCCCGATCGTGGCGTGTTGCGGCGACGACAGGGCCCGGATGCAGCATCCAGCCGACGGGGACGAGGCAGACTGTGCCCCTGCACTGCTCCGCCAACCTGTCGTGCGCGGGGAGCCACGGCCCGACCACCACGAGCACGTCGGCGCGCGCGGCGATGTCGGCGGACGTCTCCGCATCCGCGCCGGCGGCGGGGTCAGCAGGCATCAGCGCGATATCAGCTTGGATATCGCCAAGCAATGAGATCACCCAGCCCAGACCGCGGTCGCGCGAGTCGTCATCGCTCGAACTGAGAGCGACCCTGGCGCACTCCCACGGGTCGAGGCGGAGCACGGTCATGGTGTCGACTCTAGAATCGGCAATTTGCGCTGACGAGGGTCGAAGGTCCCGTCAGCTAGCCGACCGGGTGCGACTTTGGGCTCTGTGTTCGGCGCCGGCGCGGCAGGATCCTCGGACCATGACTTTGACGGATTCGACCTCCAACGCGTTCGCCCCGATGGTGACCGCGGTCTCGGCGGGGTCGCGGCCACTGGTTCCGGCCGGCGCCATTGTCACGTCCACGAAGTGGACGCTGGACCGCGACGCCCGCGAAATCCTCGACATCGCGATCGCCCAGGCTTTCGGTGACCACGTTCCGGCGTCGCTCAGATCGGACCTCGCGGAGGGCAACGCTGCGGAGGTGTTGAGGCACGCGAGCGAGGGAAGCGCGATGCTCGTGGTCGGCACCCGCTGTCACGGCGGATTGCCCGGACTCCTCCTGGGTTCCGTCAGTTCGGCCTGCGCCGAGCACGCAAGCTGTCCGGTGCTGGTGTGCGGGCGCCGGAGTCGGCCCTGAGGCTCCTCGGCATCCCGCGATCTCCTTGTTTCAGCTGCTTGGCATTTCGACGTCGATCGCGACCTCGTTGTGGCGCAGGAACCACGGCGTATACGGCGGATCGAACCGCGCGAATCGTGCCCCACCGACCGTCGTCATGCCCGCGGAGGCGACGCTCGCGAGCAGCGTTGTGCGATGGCTTTCGTAGGACGACTGGATCGACCGCCCGGTAAATCTCAGCACCGCGGAGAGCCGGGCCGGAACGGTACGGAGTCTGACGTCCGCTCGCGACGGCATCGGGGCGGTTTGTTCGGTGAAGGTCGCGGGGAGCACGAATGCGACGACGAACTGGTCCCCGCGGAACTCCTGGGTGACCGGCGCGGTCATGGCAATCCGCTGCGAGCTCGATGCTGCGGTGGCCGATTGCACGACGGGTGAGGTCATCGAGATCGACTCCTGCCGCACGTTGTCGCCGCTGATGTAGCCAAACAGGGATCGAAACGCTCTGTTCCCGGCCTCGTCGAAGCCCGAATCCACGGTGGTTTCCGCGACGACGTGAGCCGGATAGCGGCGCAACTCGAAGTCGCCATCACCGCTGAGGAGTTCGAACGGCTGCTGCTCGGTCATGACTTTGAACTTACGCTTGTACGTGCGCTTAGGCTGGGGTTATGACCGATCTTGATGGTGCCGTTGTGCTGGTGCTGGGTGCTTCCGGGGGACTGGGTTCCCGCATTGCGGCGCGGCTTGACCTGGCCGGAGCGACGGTGGTGCGCGCGAGTCGTACTTCGGGCCACGAGTTGTCCGACCCCACGATGCCCGGTCGCCTGGTCGGCGAAATTAGTCGCGACCACGGTCACCTCGATGGCGTGGTGATCGCGGCGGGGGTCGTGGCATTCGGCCCGGCGGATGGGGTCACGGATGCGACTCTCACCGGGCTGTTCGACGTGAACGTTCTGGGTCCGATCCGGCTCATCCGCGAGACCACTCCGCTGTTGACCGCCTCCGCCCGCGATGGACGGAGTCCGTTCATCGTGACACTCAGCGGGATCGTGTCCGAGTCGCCGACTTCGGGCCTCGCTGCATACTCGGCTGCGAAGTCCGCGCTGGCCAGCTTCACGGTGGCGGCGACGCGCGAACTTCGCAAGGCTGGCATCCGCATCGTGGATGCCCGTCCGGGACATATCGAGACCGAACTGTCACGGCATCCGATCGCCGGCACGGCTCCCGCATTTCCCACCGGGCTGGATCCCGACGCCGTCGCCGACCGCATCGTGCTGGCGGTCGTCGACGAGGAGCGCGATCTGCCCAGCACCGCGTTCACCCGGTAAGGCCGACCGGCGGGGTCGGCCTTACCGGGTGAACGGAGCGTGTCAGACGGCGGCGTGCTCGTCGTGCGAACTCTCGATCGCGGCGAACTCCGCATCGTCCGCGTGCGACTTCATGCGGGCGACCGAGAAGATGATCAACCCGTAGACCGCCTTCGCGACGATGTCCGCCACTGAGTAGCCGACCTGCTTGGAGACCCAGGCGTCCGCTCCACTGATGTGCAGCAGCGGCAGCAGGTAGGCGATCGGATAGACGCCCCAGCTGAGGAGTAGCAGGAAGCGCAGGCGGCTCAGGGTCTTGCGCACGGACACTGGCTGGTTCGCCAGTGACTTGCTGAGCTGGGTGAAAAGCACGAACAGGATGAATAGGAATGGGATCGTCGAGAGCAGCCCGAAAAGACCGCGCGTGGCGTTGTCGCCGCTGATCTCGCCCGGGTATCCAAGAGCAATCATCACTGCGGCAGCGGGCACCAGGCGGAGGAGCAGGCTGCGCTGCACCTGCCGAGCCAGAGCCAATACCGCGACTAGCTCAACGAGCAGCAGCGGAACGGTGAGCAGCCAGTCGACGTAGCGGTACCCCTCGTTGAACGAGGCGCCGACTGCTTGCGTGTAGGTGCCGGTGCCACCAGTCCCCTTGCTCACGAAGGCGGCCTTGAACGAGTCGAAGATGCGGAAATAGTGGTACGCGGCGATGCCGCAGACGATGATCGCGACGGTGATCGCGTTTCGGTAGCGGGGCAGGAGGCGTGGGAGCGAAATCAGCAAGAAAAGCGCGGTGAATAGCTGCGAGGCGATCACCAGTGAGAGGAAGTTGTAAACAGTGTCGTATTGCCCCTGCGACAAAGCGTCGGGAATCACGTGGTTCTCCTGAGAGCCGCCGAGGAGAAGCAATGCTTCGGAGGGTCTCGGCCGCGTCCGCTTCACATTCTAAGACATTTACTTTCTAAAATAAATAGTAGAAGAGGACAGATCTCGTCACGTCTTCCCCTAAAATGAAGCACGCCGCAGGGGTATCTCCGCTCGCGAGATCAGGAGAGTCATGACCGAGAGCGAGAAGCCGGCGTACGGCCTCGATGGCTTCCCCGAGGCCGCCATCCGATTGCAGAGAGCACTCGAACGCAACCGCCACCGGATCTCCGAGAGCGAAGGCCTGTCCGCCATGGAACTGCGCGCGCTGTTCCGAGTTGCTGGCGAGCGTGCGATTACCCCGAAACAACTCGCGGATCGGCTCGGCGTCACCACCGGAGCAGTAACGGGAATCTCCAGCCGGCTGGTGGCGGCCGCATTAGTACGGCGCGTCGACCACCCGAATGACCGCCGCAGCATCCATCTCGAACTCACGGAACTCGGTGTCGCCGCGATGGACCGCATCCACGACGAGTTCTTGGCGATGGTCGCGGCCGCAACCACGACCACGGCCCAGTCGGATCTGTCGACCACTATTGAGGTGATCGCGCGGATCACCGAGCGGATTACCTCGGCGCTGGATGCCGAGCGCGCCGGACCTTGAGCGCGGTCCCGCGTCCATCCCGCGGAGCAGGAACTCGGCGGTTCGTCCGCCTAGCCGGCCGGTTTGCGACGGCGTTCTCGACAGACTAGTGACGCTCAGTATGTGGCCCGACCCCCGCTGATGTCGTAGATGGCGCCGGTTGAGAAGCTCACGCGATCCGAGGTGAGGAAGGCCACCAACTCGGCAACCTCTTCGGGCCTGCCGACGCGCTTCATCGGGATCAGGCTCGTGATGTGTTCGAGCACTTCCGGGTCGGTGTCGGCGTTCATCGGCGTCGCAATTACAGCAGGGGCGATCGCGTTCACGAGCACGCCGGTCGTCGCCAACTCCTTGCCTGCCGACTTGGTCAAGCCGATCACCGCCGCCTTGGATGCGGAATAGATCGACAGGTTCGGGTTGCCGTCCTTGCCGGCCATGCTGGCGAAGTTGACCACGCGGCCCCACCCGCGCTCGACCATTCCGGGAACGAGGGCACGCATGGTGGCGACGGTGCCCAGCACGTTGACCTCGAGCACGCGGCGCCAGTCTTCGGCCGTCGTGTCGATCAGCGGGACGCCGGGCCCGACAATTCCCGCCGAGTTCACCAGGATGTCGACCGCGCCGATCTCGGCGGCCACCGCCGTGAAGGTGGCCTCGTCGGTAATGTCGACGAGCACATCCGCCTCGCCAGCCACGTCCAGGGTGATCACCCGGATGCCGTCCGCTCGCAACCGCTCGGCCGTGGCGGCGCCGAGCCCCCGAGCCCCACCCGTGATCAGTGCCGTTCTCATCAGTCGGTCTCCCTCGAGTCGCCAGATTTCCATTTCGTGAAACTCTTGTCTAACATATGGAATCTCATGAAGAGTTCGCTCGAAGCAGAGATCGACTCCGCTGACGCTGGTGCTGACACCGACGTGGAAGAAAGACTGGTCGGATCCGACCGAGTTCTCGCCGTGCTTGCCGAATTGGCGTCCCGACCCGACGGCATCGGGCTCGAGGAGATGGCGCGTGCCCTCGGCAGCTCGAAGCCCACGGTTCACCGTGCGCTCGCCTCGCTGCGACGCGCGGGATTCGCCGTGCAGGACGGCCACGGGCACTACATCCTGGGTGACGAGTTCCTGCGGTTGGCGTTCGCCCACCACGAGGCGCGCCCCGACCACATCCGGGTGCAGGGCATCTTGACCCGGCTGGTCGACCGCTTCGGCGAGACGGCGCACTACGGCGTGCTCGACGGGCACTCGGTCGTTTACCGGTCCAAGCTCGACCCGCCGAAAGGCGCAATGAAACTGACCTCGGAGGTTGGCGGTCGCAATCCCGCCCACGTCACCGCGCTCGGCAAGGTTCTGCTCGCGACGACGCTGCTCACCGAGGATGACGTGACCCGCTGGGCTGGCGACCGGCCGCTCGCGACGCCGACCTCGCGATCCGTCTCGACCGTCGCCGAACTGCATGCCGAGCTCGAGCGTGCACGCGCCCGTGGCTACAGCGTCGACGACCAGGAGAACGAGCTGGGTATCAACTGCCTGGCGATTCCCGTCTACCTCACCTCGCCAACCTTGCCCAGCGGCGCGATCAGCATCAGCGCGCTCGCGCACCGGACGCCTCTTGCGGTTCTGGTCGAGGCCGCCGACGAGATCAAGACCATGATCGAAGCAGAAGAAAGGTCGAGACGATGACGTCTGAACTGCGCAGCAACCAGTGGTACGCGGGCACAGATCGCAACTCATACATCCACCGCGCGTGGATGCGCCGCGGGGCACCGTCAGATGCCTTTGCCGGGCGGCCACAGATCGCGATCGCCAACACGGCATCCGATCTCACTCCCTGCAACTCGCACCTGGATGAGGTGGCACAGGCGGTCAAGAACGGCATTTACGAGGCGGGCGGAATCCCCCTCGAGTTGCCGGTAGTTTCGCTCGGCGAGACTCAGGTGCGGCCGACCGCGATGCTGTGGCGCAACATGGCCGCGATGGCGACGGAAGAGATGCTCCGCGCCAACCCGATCGACGGGGTCGTGCTGCTGGGCGGTTGCGATAAGACGATCCCCTCCCTGCTGATGGCCGCGGCATCCGTCGATCTTCCGGCGGTGGTGGTGCCGGGCGGGCCGATGTTGACCGGACACTTCCGCGGTGAGGCACTCGGATGCGGCACCGACGTCTGGCGTCTCAGCGAGGAGGTGCGGGCTGGCACCCTGTCGGAGGAGTCATTCCTGAAGTCAGAGTCGTCGATGGTCCGCAGCAAGGGACACTGCAACACCATGGGTACCGCGTCGACGATGGCGCTGGTGGCGGAGGCGCTCGGCACGGTCATCCCGGGCCTCGCAGGAACCCCGGCGCCCGACGCGCGATTGCTCGAGGCCGCGCACGAGACCGGTCGCCTCGCCGTTGAACTGGTGCGACAGGATCGCCGACCGAGCACCTTCCTGACGGCTGCGTCGTTCCACAACGCGATCGTGGCGCTCGCCGCAATCGGCGGCTCGACCAACGCGGTCGTGCACCTGCTGGCGATCGCGGGTCGCCTCGGCATCGAACTGACGATCGACGACTTCGACCGGATCGGCGCGGACGTGCCGCTGCTGGTCAACCTCCAGCCCGCCGGCCAATACCTCATGGACGACCTTTACCGCGCCGGCGGGTTCCTCGCCGTGCTGCGCGAGGTAAAGGACCTGCTTGACCCGACCGCGCTCACCATCACGGGCAAGCCGCTTGTGGACTACCTGGATGACGCGCGCATCTGGGATCCCGAGGTGATCACTCCGCGCGACTCGGCTCTGTTGCCGGCCGCGGGCATCTCGATGCTGCGCGGGTCGCTCGCACCGGGTGGAGCGATCATCAAACCGGCCGCCGCATCCCCGCACCTGCTCAAGCACCGCGGGCGCGCCGTCGTGTTCGACTCGATCGAAGACTTCCACGCCCGCATCGACGACCCGGACCTCGACATCGATGCCGACTCGATCATGGTGCTGCGTGGCTGCGGTCCGAAGGGCTACCCGGGCATGCCAGAGGTCGCGAACATGCCGCTCCCGACCAAGCTGCTTGAGCAGGGCGTGCGTGACATGGTGCGCATCTGCGACGGCCGGATGAGCGGCACCGCGTACGGCACCGTCATCCTGCACGTCACCCCTGAGGCGGCGGACGGCGGACCGCTCGGGCTGGTCCAGACCGGCGACTGGATCTCGTTGGACGTGCGAGGCAAGCGTCTCGACCTCGACGTCCCGGCCGAGGAGCTGGCGAAGCGCAAGGTCAATCAGGCCACGCTGGACGGATTCGCCAAGCCGCGCCGCGGCTGGGAGCGGCTGTACGTCGACCACGTGATGCAGGCCGACACCGGGGCCGACCTCGACTTTCTGCGCGGCGCCAGCGGGTCGACGGTGAGCCGTGAATCGCACTAGCCCCGCGCCCGCCGCCCGCCTGCTCGCCGAGGTGCCGCCCGAACTGATCGCCGCCCTCGAGGAGGCCTGCGCGCGTGTCGAAACCCGCGCGACGGATCGACTGGCGGCCGCGCACGACGCCTCGCACTACCTGCTCACGCCCCAAGTTGTCGTCGCACCGAAGGATGCCACCGAGGTCGCTGCGATCCTCGCCACCGCGAGGCGCCAGGGCGTGTCGGTGACCTTCCGCTCCGGCGGGACCAGCCTCAGCGGGCAGGGCGCCTCTGACGGGGTGTTGATCGATACGCGTCGCAACTTCCGCAGCATCCAGGTGCTCGAGAACGGGCGACGGGTGCGCTCCGGGCCGGGTGCGACGGTCCGTGCCGTCAACCTCCGCCTGGCCCGTGACGGCCGCAAACTGGGCCCGGATCCCGCCAGCGAGATCGCCTGCACGATCGGTGGAGTCGTGGCAAACAACTCGAGCGGCATGGCCTGCGGCGTAACGGACAACACCTACCGCACGCTCGAATCAGCCGTGTTGGTGTTGCCGAGCGGGACCGTCGTCGACACGGGCGCCGAGCACGCAGACGAGCAACTCGCGAGCGCCGAACCCGAGCTGCACGCGGGGCTGCTGGCTCTGCGCGACCGCGTACGCGACAACCCCGATTCTGTTGCGACGATCCGCTCGCTCTACGCGATTAAAAACACGATGGGCTACGGCCTGAACTCCTTCCTCGACCACGACAGTGCGATCGACATCCTGGAACACCTCGTGATCGGCAGCGAGGGCACGCTCGCGTTTGTGGCAGAGGCGACCTTTCGAACGGTGCCCGTGAAGCAGTTTGCGGCGACTGGACTGCTGTTCTTCCCGGACCTGGCCGGTGCGACCAGCGCGCTTCCTGCCCTGGTTGCCGCCGGATTCGCGACCATCGAACTGCTTGACGCGACCAGCCTGCGGGTCGCGCAGCGCGATCCGGTTGCCACCGAGGAGCTCCGCGAGCTCGCGGTCGTCAAGCACGCCGCTCTGTTGGTGGAGTACCAGGAGGACTCCGCAGCGGCCCTCGAGTTGCGGGTCGCGCAGGCGGCGGAGCTGTTCGCCCGATTCGGCCTCAGCACGCCGGGTGTTCTCAGCGAGGACGCGACGCGTCGGGCGCAACTCTGGCACATCCGCAAGGGCCTCTACGCGAGCGTCGCCGGCAACCGGCCGTCGGGCACGACGGCGCTGCTCGAAGACATCGCGGTTCCGGTCGATCGCTTGCACGCGAGCTGCACCGAGCTCATCCGCCTGTTCGAGGTGCACGGGTACGAAGAGAGTGTGATCTTCGGGCATGCGAAGGATGGCAACATTCACTTCCTGATCAACGAACGCTTCGATGTGCCGGAGTCGCTGGCCCGCTACCAGGCGTTCACCGAGGACATGGTGGAACTGGTGCTCAGCCAGGGCGGCACCCTGAAGGCCGAGCACGGCACCGGTCGGATGATGGCGCCATTCGTGCGACGCCAGTACGGCGACGAGCTGTACGAGGTGATGCGCGAGGTGAAGGCGCTCGTCGACCCCGATGGATTACTCAACCCGGGCGTGCTGCTCAACGACGATCCCGAGGCGCACATTCGGCATCTCAAGATCGCACTGCCGATCGAGGCCGAGGCTGATCGTTGTGTCGAGTGCGGGTACTGCGAGCCGGTTTGCCCGAGCAAAGATCTGAGCGTCACGCCGCGCGAACGGATCGTACTGCGGCGCGAGATGGCGCGCGCCGAGCAGGCTGGCGAGACCGAGCTGCTGCGCACCCTGCAGAAAGAGTATGAATACGACGGCGTGCAGACCTGTGCCGCCGACGGCATGTGTCAGACCGCGTGCCCGGTGCTCATCAACACCGGCGACCTGGTGCGCCGGCTGCGGGCCGAGACCGCGGGCACCGTCGAGCAAGCGGGGTGGAAGACGGCGGCCAAGCACTGGGATGGCGCAAGTCGAATCGGCGGTATTGCGCTCACACTGGCCAACGGCGTACCGAGCGCGCTACCGATCGCGGTGACCAAGGTCGCGCGTGTGGTGCTCGGCACGGAAACCGTTCCCGAGTACTCGCGGCTACTGCCGACCGGCGGATCGCGACGGAAGGTGCTGACGGCCGTCGCACCCGTCGCCGTCTACTTCTCCAGTTGCACAACGACAATGTTCGGGCCCGAGGGCAGCGGCAAGGACGGTGGCGTGAGCGAGTCGTTCCTGCGGCTGTGCGAGCGGGTCGGCGTCGAGCTGGCGACTCCGGATGACATCCCTTCGCTCTGCTGCGGCACCCCGTGGAAGTCCAAGGGCATGACCGAGGGCTACGCCGAGATGAAGAAGCGGGTCGTCGCCTCGTTGCGACGCGCGACCCGGGACGGCGAGCTGCCGGTGGTGTGCGACGCCTCTTCCTGCACCGAGGGGCTTGACGTGCTGCTCGAGGCGGCCGGTGAACTGGGCATCCGAGTCGTCGACGCGGTCGCCTTCGTCGATGAGCACGTGTTGCCCAAGCTGCAGGAGGGGCGCAAGGTGGCCTCGCTGGCGCTGCATCCGACCTGCTCGTCCACTCGGCTCGGGATCAACCCGGCGCTGCTGCGTGTCGCGGCCGCCGCCGCCGTGGAGGTGCTGGTTCCCGACGACTGGAGCTGCTGCGCCTTCGCTGGCGACCGCGGGATGCTTCATCCCGAACTGACCGAGTCCGCCAGTATGGCCGAGGCCGCCGAGGTGCACGCGTCGGCCGCGACCTCTCACGCCTCGCTCAACCGCACCTGTGAACTTGGGATGACCCGAGCCACCGGTGCTCCGTATCGCCACGTGCTGCAACTGCTCGACCAAGCCATCTCGAACGGAGAAAAATATGTCTGACGACAAACTCGTCGCCATCGTCACCGGCGGGGCGAGTGGCATCGGGGCCGCAACGGTCTCGCTACTGCGCGCCCGCGGCATCGAGGCCGTCGTGCTCGATCGCGACGTCAGCGCTGTGCCAGGGGGCATCCCGGCGTTCGTCTGCGATGTGACCGACGACGCGGGAGTGCCCGCCGCAGTTGATGCCGTAGTCGAGCGGTTCGGACGCCTCGATATCGTGATCAACAACGCCGGAATCGGTGCAACGGGGGATGTTGCGGCCAACCCGGTCTCGGAGTGGGCGCGCGTCTTCGACGTCAACGTGATCTCGATGGCGCGCGTGACCGCTGCCGCGTTGCCATACCTCCGAAAGTCGCCGAACGCGGCCGTTGTCAACACCTGTTCGGTCGTCGCGCTCGTCGGCGTCAAGCAGCGTGCGCTCTACGGCGCGAGCAAAGGCGCGGTCGCAGCGCTCACCCTCGCGATGGCGGCGGACCACGTCAGCGAAGGCATCCGCGTGAACGCCGTCGCGCCGGGCACCGCGGATACCCCGTGGGTCGGACGTCTGCTCGACGCCGCCGAGAATCCTGAGGCGGCCGCAGAGGCACTGCGCAAGCGCCAACCGATAGGCCGGCTGGTCTCGGCTGACGAGGTCGCGAACGCGATCGTCTACCTCGCGTCGCCTGCCGCCGCTTCGACCACCGGGACGATCCTGAATGTCGACGGCGGTATGTCGACGCTGCGGATATGAGCGCCGTCGAGCAGGTGGCTGTGCGTGTCGCCACCGAAGAGTCGTTCGACTTGGCCGAGGGGCCGGTCTGGGATCCCATCCGCGAGAAACTGCTGTGGGTCGACATCCGCAAGGGCACGGTGCTCGTGGGCGATCTGCACCCCGACGGGACGATTGCGATCGTCGATCGGGTGAGCGCCCCTGGCATGATCGGCGCGGTCGCCGTATCGGAGGCGGGCGACTGGATTCTCGCTGGCGAGCGCAAGATCCTGACCCGATCGGTCGACGGGCGACTTGGGGTGGGTCCGACGGTGCTGGACTCCGGCTCCGGCCGCCGCCTCAACGACGGCAAGCCCGATCCCGCCGGACGTTTCGTGGTCGGCACGCTCAAAATTGACGAGAGCGAGACCGCCGAAGAACGGCTCGTCGTGGTGCAGCCGGACGGCCGCCTCGACGACCTCGATGACGACCTCACCCTTTCGAACGGTCTCGCCTGGACCGCTGACGGCTCACTGCTCTACAGCATCGACACGGGGCACCAGGTGGTGCACGTTCGCGACTACGACGTGGCCACTGGCAGCGCGGGACCGCGCCGCGTTCTGGTTACCATCACGGGGAATGTGCATCCCGACGGCATGTGCCTGGATGCCGATGGCCACCTCTGGATCGCAATCTGGGGCGGCGGCCAGGTGCGCCGATACTCGCCCGATGGCGTGCTCGAGCGCACCGTCGACGTCCCCGCGCCGCACACCAGCTGCGTCGCTTTCGCCGGACCCGATCTCGCGACCATGGTCATCACCACGGCGACCAAGGGTCTCAGAGCGGAGCAGCTCGCTGCCTTCCCGCTCTCGGGCCGACTCTTCACCGCCGATGCCGGGGTCACTGGCCTAGCGCCGCGGCTGTGGTCCGGTCATCCGAACTCCCTGACCACCCCGAACAACTAACGAGGAACATCATGAAACTCCTGCGCATCGGCTCGGCCGGATCCGAGAAGCCCGCCGTTCTTGTGAACGACGGCACATATCTCGACCTCTCGGATGTCGTCACCGACTTCGACGAGGCGTTCTTCGGCGGTGGCGGTGTCGACCGCATTCGCCCGATTGTCGCTGAGCGGTTGGCGAGCGGCGTCGGCGTGCTCGAGATTGGCGCGCAGCGGATTGGCGCTCCGATCGCGCGGCCGCACCAGATCCTCTGCATCGGTCTCAACTATCGCGACCATGCTGCCGAGACGGGCCAGGCCGTGCCCGAGGAGCCGATCCTTTTCACCAAGTCGCCGAACACCCTGATCGGGCCAAACGACGACGTGCGCATTCCGCGTGGTTCGACGAAACCCGACTGGGAGGTCGAGCTGGGCATCGTGATCGGTGCGCGCGCCAGCTATCTGGACGCAGTTGACGACGCGAAGGGCGTGATCGCGGGCTACACGGTAGTCAACGATGTGAGTGAGCGCGCCTTCCAGATGGAGCGCAACGGCCAATGGTCGAAGGGCAAGTCGTCCGAGACCTTCAACCCGGCTGGGCCGTGGCTGGTCACGCCTGACGAGATCGAGGATGTCCTCGCCCTCGACATGTGGCTGGATGTCAGCGGCGTCCGCCGCCAGACGGGAACGACCTCGACGATGGTCTTCGATCCGTTCTTCATCGTGCACTACCTCTCGCAGTTCCTCGTTCTCGAGCCCGGCGATCTGATCAACACCGGCACGCCGCCAGGGGTCGGCATGGGCTTCAAGCCGCCGATCTGGCTGCAGGCCGGTGACGTGATGGAACTCGGCATCGAGGGCCTCGGCTCTCAGCGCCAGAATGTG
>JAYTXO010000049.1:0-2503 GCA_043742905.1 Microbacteriaceae bacterium
GCGTCACGACCGGCGTGCACACGTAGTTCCCATGAACCAGGGCGTCGTTGGCGAAGCGACCCACGCACTCTGTCAGCCCCTCAACCGCACCGACATCACCATCGGCGCCACCTAACAACGCGAGGTCCG
The DNA here is from genome assembly GCA_043742905.1 of Microbacteriaceae bacterium. Classification (GTDB taxonomy): domain Bacteria; phylum Actinomycetota; class Actinomycetes; order Actinomycetales; family Microbacteriaceae; genus Lysinimonas. The sequence continues at coordinate 130 of JAYTXO010000049.1, forward strand.
ACCGAGTGGTATGGGCCATATGGGCCGAGATATGGGCCGCCTCCCGCTGAGCCACCGCCAGGCGTCGGCGATCCGGCGATCTACCTGGTGTTTCTTGCGCCCCCGGTAGGAATCGAACCTACGACCTGCGGTTTAGGAAACGCCTTCGTAGCGTCCGCCGTGGGTTGCCGACGTCCGCGAACGTACGTCTGAACAGGACATTCGCGGGGTGCAGGTACGTCGTCGTTCGCTGACTACCGCCCCGATTCGGCCAGCGTTGCTACCACGCTGCTACCACGGACATCAGAGAGCCGACCAGCGGTCGCATCAGAACAACCAACAGAGCACTGGCGCCCGGGCCATAGGGTTGCAACATGTCAGATTTGCTCCCAACGATGCGGCCGCTTGACTCGCTTGAGCAGGCGTTGCTCGACGCAGTCGTGGAAGCATTCAACAAGGACTTCCGGCCGCCAACCATCGGTTACATCCGCTGGGTTCTCCGTCGCAACGGCTCGGAGCGGCTGACCGCTGCAGCGGTGCACTCCATCGTGCTCTCAATGCCAGGAATCGGCGTCGAACGGTTCCCAGCGCGCTACGGACCCGTCATCACCGGTCCGTCAGGCGACGACGGAGCCCGACTTTCACCCACGGTGCTGGGGTTGTCGCTGGCAAACCCAAGCATGGAAGCCGCCGTCGATCGATTCCTCGACGCCGTGAAATTCATCGGCCGGCTAGCGACTCGAAACGAACCGCCACTTCACGAGGAGAAACACACCCTGCTGAAGATTGCTGACCTGGAGTCGTTCTTCACGTCGGCCAGCATCGCTGAACCAAAGCTCGCGGCACGGACAACTGCTCGGCTCATCGACAATGAGCACATGCTTCCAGTATCGGGAGGTTCACGATCGGATGACTACACGAGTTGGGAGGGTGGCGTCAGCCAGGATGCAGATCTGTTTGTTGATGTCACCACGCTCGATGACTACATCACGGCTCTACTTCAACTGTACCCACAGCGTCCGGCCGCCGAACGGCCGGTACTAGTCAGCCCGCTGGGCATGCATGCATCAGTCGACTACTTCAACGCCGTTTGGCGACTCGCAGCTCCCCAGTTGGGTGCGGACCCGTTGCCACTATTCGTCTACTCGTCGACAGAGGCGATCGCAAAGTTAGCTTTCGACTGCGGTACGGCCGATGAGTTCGAATCACGCCTGAGCGGGACCGCACAGCTTCTCAAGATCGCTCCGCCCAAGGGCACGACCCCGAAGAAGGGGCAACACCCTCTACTCGCGCTGCAGCAGCTGCTTGACACTCGCCTTCCGACCGTCGAAGCCGAACGGGTCGATGCGGCCGTTGAGCGACTCGTCGCGGTCGTCGCGCTCCGCAACGGGTTCCAGCATGGCGCAGCCGCGCCCAGAGCAATCAAGGCAGCAGAGTTGCTCGGTCTTGCGTATCCGGTCACCGACCACGCGCTTGCGTGGCAGCAAGTCCGGCGAATCGTTGTCGAGTCACTCACCGCAATTCGGGAGGAACTCGCAGTGTTCGATCCCTGATCTCGCTCCGGCACTCGCTCGGGTCGGTGCTTGTCGACTGCGGATCCTCACTTGGGCTGACCGACCAACGCCGAGGGAACGTCGTGACACCCCTTTTCTATGGTGAGGCGTGCCACATCGAAAGGGAGGGGCGAACCATGAACGTCACCAGTGCACCGCATCCAACACCTCGCGCGATTCAGCAAGGCTTGTTCGACGTAAGGATGCGCGCCGAGCCCCTCAGAGCGGGGCAGACTGGAGGCATGGGTGTCGGCACTGCGATCTCTTTGTTCTCCGGTGCGGGCGGGCTCGACCTCGGGTTCGAGAGCGCTGGGTTCGAGACGGTGGCGGCAGTCGAGTGGGACAACGACGCCGTCGACACCATGGAGAAGAACGCAGACAAGTACTTTCCGGCCCTCCGCGAGGTAATCCGTGGGGACCTCTTCCCACTGGCCAACGGGGCGGGTGAGGGGCTCGGCACGAAGGACATCCTCCGTGCCGGTGGCTTCAAGGGCCGTGAGCGACCGGATCTCCTCATAGGCGGTCCGCCGTGTGTTGCGTTCTCGAAGTCCGGGTTCTGGCTCGACTGGAAACGCGATGGCATCGACCCGGCGGCGAGTCTGCTGCAGGCCTACACGCGAGTGCTGGCCGAAGCACGCCCACGGTTCTTCGTACTCGAGAACGTCTACGCCCTCACTTTCTCAAACAAGGCAAGTCGACCTGCATTCACCAGGCTCCTAGCCGAGATCGAAGCAGCGGGTTACACCGCGCATTGGCGAGTACTCAACGCTGCCGACTACGGCGTGCCTCAGCTACGACCTCGTCTGTTCATCGTGGGGGCACGCAAAGGCGAAAAGCTTCCT
>JAYTXO010000050.1:0-2111 GCA_043742905.1 Microbacteriaceae bacterium
GCGGAGCCGCGCCTAGCCTCGGAACGATGCAGCCGCGAGTGACCGCGATCCTCGTCGTGCGCAACGGGGAACCCTGGCTCGATCGCACCCTCCGGGCCCTCGAGTCGCAGACGCGACGCCCAGACGCACAGGTCTTTGTCGACTGCTCATCGACGGACCACAGCGCTGAGAAGCTCGCGACGGCCTCGCCGACGCAGTACGTACTCGGTCCAAACGTGCCGCTCGGAGCGGCCGTCAGCTTCGGACTGCACCAGGCCGCACCCGCGGAGTCGAACGACGACTGGCTGTGGATACTCAGCGCGGATACTGCCCCCGAGCCGGAGGCGCTTGAACGCCTGCTTGCCGCCGTCGAGATCGCGCCCTCGGTGGCGATCGCTGGCCCGAAGGTGGTCGATCTCGACGATCGAGCGTTGATCCACTCCTACGGCGAGAGCTTGTCGACCTTCGGCGCGACGGTGCGACTCGTCGAGGATGAACTCGACCAGGCTCAGCACGACCTCGACGGCGACGTGCTCGGGGTCACCGGCTCCGGGATGCTGGTGCGCCGCGAACTGTGGGAGCGCCTCGGCGGTTTCGACCCGGGATTGCCGGGGGTGGATGCCGGACTCGACCTCTCGATCCGGGCGCGGTTGGCGGGCTTCCGCGTGATCCGCGTGGCCGACGCTCGAGTCAGCCGCGTGATCCGGCCCGAGGACCTCGGACGGCGGCGGCAGCTGTCGGGGCGGGGTCGCATCCGCGTGGCACGCACCGCGCAGTTGCACCGCAGGATGGTCTACGCGCCGGGCGCAGCACTGCCGATCCACTGGTTGGTGCTCGTGCCGCTGGCTTTGCTGCGGTCGATTGGGCATCTTTTGGGGAAGCGCCCCGGGGCGATCGGTGGTGAGTTCGCCGCGGCGTTCCGGGTCGCGTTCGATGGCAGCATCGGCCAGGCGAGAACTCGCATCCGGGGCACGCGCACGCTTGGCTGGTCGGCGATCGAGCCCCTGCGCATTCCAGGCGACGAGGTGCGCGAGCTCCGCGCCGCCGCACGAGACCGAGCCGCGAGCGAGCGCGCCGAGGCCGACCTGGTGCGCGCGCCCTTCTTCGGCGGTGGCGGCGCGGCCGTAGTACTCGTCGGGGCGTTGATCGGCGTTGGACTGTTCTGGCGCCTCCTGGGTGCTTCCGCACTCGCGGGGGGCGCACTGCTTCCGCTCGACGGCGAAGTCGGCATCCTCTGGTCCCGGATGCTGGCGGGCGTCCGCGACGTCGGGGTCGGTCTGGTCGGCCCTCCTGACCCGTTCTCCGCCGTGCTCGCACTGCTCGGCTCGCTGACCCCGTGGGACCCCTCCCTGTCGCTCGTCTTGCTCTGGCTGACGGCTCTGCCCTTCGCGGCGCTTGCCGCCTGGTGGTGCGCGACGCGGTTTACCGAGCGGCGCTCGCCCGCCGTCTTTGCGGCGATCCTCTGGATGCTGGCCCCGCCGCTGCTCGCCGCACTCAACGCGGGGCGGCCTAGCGCCGTGCTCGTACACCTGCTGCTGCCCTGGCTCGTGCTCGCCGGACTCGAGGCCTCCCGCTCCTGGACCGCGTCCGCCGCCGCCGCCCTGCTGTTCGCCGCGGTGGTCGCCTGCTCGCCAGTGTTGGCCCCGGCTCTCGTACTGATGGTGATCGCGTGGGCTTTTGCTCGCCCGCGTGGGCTCGTTCGCGTGATCGGAATCGTAATCCCGGCCGCGGCGCTGTTCGCCCCCCTCGCGGTCGTCCAGCTCGTGCGCGGTAATCCGCTCGCGTTGCTTGCCGACCCGGGAGCCACCGCGGTCGACCCCGAGGCATCCGGGTGGCACCTGCTGCTCGGCCAGCCGACGACGTCGAGTGACAACTGGACGGTATTGGCAACGACCATCGGTCTTCCCGCCGGGCTCGGGGCGCTTGCTGCGGCGATTCTGCTGGCGCCGCTCGCCGCGGTCGCGCTGCTTGCGGTCTTCCTGCCGGGCTCGCGCCGCGCCATCCCGGCACTGATCGTGGCCTCGCTGGGACTTCTGACCGCCGTCGTCTCAACCCACCTCGGGATCGCTGCCGCGGTCGGCGAGGTCGTCACCCCCTGGGCTGGCAGCGGATTGAGTCTCTACTGGCTCGGA
>JAYTXO010000051.1:0-2505 GCA_043742905.1 Microbacteriaceae bacterium
GACTTTAGCAGAGACGGGGAGAGTTACCCAGCCGCTCGAGCGCTGTATCGGCCATTCTCGCTCGTCGAGACGAGCAGCTCGAGGCCGAACACCTGGCTCAGCAGTTCGCCGGTGATCACCTCGGCGATCGGACCCTCGGCCTGCACCGCACCACCGGCGAGCAGGAGCGCATGCGTGAAGCCCGGCGGGATCTCTTCGACGTGGTGCGTCACCATCACCATGGCGGGCGACTCGGGGGAACCGGCGTATGCACCGAGCAACTGCAGAAGCTCCTCGCGAGCACCCAGGTCGAGGCTGCCGGCCGGCTCGTCAAGCAGCAGGAGTTCGGGATCCGTCATTACCGCGCGAGCGATTTGGACGCGCTTTTGCTCACCGTCGCTGAGGGTACCGAACATGCGGCCTTGCAGGTGACCGAGCTTCCACTCCTTCAAGACGCGGTGGGCGCGCCGCACGTCAATGTCGTCGTACTCCTCGTTCCAGCGGCCCGTGACCGAGTACGCGGCAGTCATGACGGCGTCGAGCACGGATTCGTTGGCCGGGATGCGGCGACCGAGCGCGCTCGACGCAAATCCGATCCGCGGCCGCAACTCGAAGACGTCCACTTTGCCGAGCTTCTCACCGAGGATCCTGGCCTTGCCGGAGCTGGGGAACATGGTCGCCGAGGCGATCTGAAGCAGAGTCGTTTTGCCGGCACCGTTCGGCCCCAAAATGACCCAGCGCTCCTCAGAGCGGACCTTCCAGGTCACCGAGTCGAGAATGTTGTTGCCGTCCCGGACAACGGTCAGATCGGTGAGTTCCAGCGCGCGGGACATGATTCGACCAGCCTAGGCCAGCAGCTCCTGGTAGATCGCTCGAGTGCGTGCTGCGATGCTGCCCCAGCTGAACTCGGAGCGGGCACGCAGGCGTCCCGCCTTCCCCATCAGGCGTGCCCCGACCGGGTCGGAGACGACCTCGGTGAGGATGGCCGCCAGATCCGTGATGAACTTCTCCGGGTCGACCGGGATTCCTGTGCCGTCCTGCACCTGCTCGATCGGGACCAGGCGGCCGGTCAGGTGGTCGGCAACGACCTCTGGGATGCCGCCAGTCGCGGTACCCACGACCGGCGCTCCACAGGCCATCGCCTCCAGGTTGACGATGCCGAGCGGTTCGTAGACCGATGGGCAGACGAAAGTGGTCGCGTTCGACAGCACCACCGCGAGTTCGTGCTGGCTGAGCAGCCGGTCGAGCCAGATGACTCCAGAGCGCACGGTCTGCAGAGCCGCGACGCCCGCCTGCACTTCGGCCAGGATCTCGGGCGTGTCCGGCGCGCCCGCACAGAGCACGAGTTGCACCTCGGGGGGGAGCCGCTTCACCGCCTCCAGGAGATACGGCAGGCCCTTCTGACGTGTGATGCGGCCCACGAAGACCACGCTGGGGCGGTCGGGGTCGATGCCGAGCGAGTGGACCAGCTCGGGATCCTCGACGCGCTGCCAGCGGTCAAGGTCGATGCCGTTGTGCACCACCTTCACACGCTCAGGGTCGATCGCGGGATAGGAGCGCAGGATGTCGCGGGCCATTCCTGCGCTGACCGCGATGACCGCATCCGCGGCTTCGAACGCGGTCTTCTCGATCCAGCTGGATACCCGGTAGCCGCCGCCGAGCTGCTCGGCCTTCCAGGGACGTAATGGCTCGAGGCTGTGCGCGGTCACGACGTGCGGGATGCCGTGCAGCAGCTTGGCCAGGTGGCCGGCTCCATTGGCGTACCAGGTGTGCGAGTGCACGATGTCGGCGCCCGCCACGTCCTCGGCCATTTGCAGGTCAACGCCCAGGGTCGCCAGGGCCGGATTCGCGCTCGTGAGCTGAGCGGGCACGAGGTACGAATACACGTGCGGCTCGTCACGCGGCTTGCCGAAGGCGCGCACCACGACATCCGTCGATGGGCGAAGTGCGTTCACCAGTTCCGCCACATGGACGCCCGCGCCGCCGTAGACCTCTGGCGGATATTCGCGGCTCAGGATGTCGACTCGCATCCTGCGACGTTACCGCCAGCGCGGCCTCTGGCACAGCCCGCATGGGCGGGCCTAGTGTGGCCCTATGGCATCGAAGAAGATCTTCGGCATTGTCCTCGCGGGCGGAGAAGGCAAGCGCCTCATGCCCTTGACGGCTGATCGGGCGAAGCCAGCGGTGCCATTTGCTGGTGTCTACCGACTCATCGATTTCGCGTTGTCGAACCTCGTGAACTCCGGGCTCAGACAGATCGTGGTTCTGACCCAGTACAAGTCTCATTCCCTCGACCGGCACGTCTCAACGACGTGGCGCCTGTCCGGGATGCTCGGCGCCTACGTCGCCTCGGTTCCGGCGCAGCAGAGGCTCGGCAAGCGCTGGTTCAGCGGCTCGGCCGACGCCATCCTGCAAAGCCTGAACTTGCTACGCGATGAGAAGCCAGACATCGTGGTCGTGGTCGGCGCCGATCACGTCTACCGCATGGACTTCACCGCCATGATCGACGCGCATATTGCCTCGGGC
>JAYTXO010000052.1:0-9761 GCA_043742905.1 Microbacteriaceae bacterium
ACCTTGAAGGCGCAGCCTTCGCTGGGAGAGGTCGCAGCCGCCTATCGCCGGCATGCCGAGCTGCTCGTCGAGTTTTTCGACGACGAGGGACGAGCCTGCCGCGACATCCGCAAGCACGTTGCCTGGTACTTCAAGGGCTACGCGGTCGGTGGCGAGCTGCGGGCGGCGCTCGCCACCAGCAGGACCCTCGACGAGATCGACGAACTGCTGAGTCACCTCGATCACGATCAGCCATATCCGGGAACGGATGCCGAGGGCCAGCGCGGTCGAGCCGGAACCCCCAAGCGGCCGACCCTTCCCTACGGTTGGCTCGACAGCCGAGAGTTGAACGACACGCACCGCGCCGAGGTGGCCGAAGCCGAGTTGCACAATAGCGGTGGCTGAGATCGCCGAGTCTCCAGCGCCGGGTTACGAGCCCGCGGATTCCGAACGCTGGTTCCCCGAGGAGCATTCTTCCCGACGCAGCGATTTCGCCCGCGACCGTGGCCGTCTATTGCACTCGAGTGCCCTGCGTCGCCTGGCTGTCAAGACCCAGGTTCTCAGCCCCTCTGCCGGGTTCGACTTCGCGCGCAACCGGCTGACACATTCGCTCGAGGTGGCTCAGATCGGTCGTGAACTTGCCGTCAATCTGGGGCTCGATCCCGATGTGGTCGACACTGCTTGTCTCGCCCACGACATCGGCCACCCGCCCTTCGGTCACAACGGGGAGCGCGCTCTCAACGACTGGTCCCTGGAGATCGGCGGCTTCGAGGGCAACGCGCAGACGCTTCGGCTGCTGACGCGCCTCGAGCCGAAAGTGTTCGGCCCCGACGTCGACGGCTCACCCAGCCGCAGCTACGGGCTCAACCTGACGAGGGCCAGTCTCGACGCAAGCTGCAAGTACCCCTGGCCAGAAGCTGACGGCATTGCGGACCCCAGCGGCCGCAGCAAGTTCGGCTTCTACGCGGATGACACCCCCGCATTCGTCTGGCTACGCGCCGGGGCGGCCGCCAGAGTGCGCTGCGTCGAGGCCCAGGTGATGGATCTCAGCGACGACATCGCGTACTCGGTGCACGACTTCGAGGACGCCATCGTCAACGGGTACCTCGACGTGCCCGCACTGACCGCCCGTACTGACCATGACGAGCTGGTCGACAGCATGTTTCGCTGGATCGGCGGCGAGATTCCGCACGACGAGCTCATCGCTGCATTCGACCGGCTCGACAGCCTGGACGTCTGGCTGGACGCCTGGGACGGCAGCCGACGAGACCTGGCCCGCCTCAAAGACCTCACCAGCCAGCTCATTGGACGCTTCGCCGGCGAGGCGGTACGGGCGACGCGCGCCGATCACCCTTCAGGATTGCTGACGCGATTCGCGGCGGATGTTGTGGTCCCGGCCGAGACACGCGCCGAGATCGCGGTGCTCAAGGGCATAGTCGCCGCCAACGTGATGTCGACTAACGCCCGCAAGCCCATCTACGTCCGGCAGCGCGGGATGCTGACCGAACTCGCCGATCACCTGTGGGCGACCGGGCCGACGCATCTCGACCTGGGGTTCCAAGCGGACTGGCGCGCGGCATCCGACGACGCGGCACGCCGCCGAGTTGTGGTCGACCAGGTTGCCTCGCTGACCGACGTCTCGGCGAACGCTTGGCACGAGCGCTACCTGAGCTGATGCGCCCAATCGGCGTCCGGCGAATCGTTACGCCGCGTTGGCGATCGTAACTCCCGTGATGTCGAGCACCTCAAGCACGTGAATCGGCGGCTCGGTGCTCGGACGGTGCCCACCGAAGGCCGTGTCGAAGGCGGTGTCGACGGCGGCGTGGATGCGGTCGTCGAACGCGCGGGTGCAACTCTCTTCGGAGTCCCAGACGCCCGGGCCTCTCCGACGACTTCGTCGGCGACATCATCTGGTCGACCGCTGGGGCAGAGCACTACACCCAGCTGGTGGTCGGTCGAGGGTGGACGGCCACGCAATTCGGTGACTATCTCCGCGAACTCTGGGGCCGCCTGTTCCTGGCCCGGCACGACATCCTGGGCGACTCCTAGAATCGTGGCATGGCCGGCCTCATTCGCAGAAGCGACATCGACGAGGTCCGGTCGCGCATCAATCTGGCGGACGTAGTGGGCGACTACGTGACGCTGAAGAGCGCCGGGGTCGGCTCTCTGAAGGGGCTCTGCCCGTTTCACGAAGAGCGCAGCCCCAGCTTCCACGTGCGCCCGCAGGTCGGTTACTACCACTGCTTCGGCTGCGGCGAGGGCGGGGACGTGTTCACCTTCCTGCAGCGCATGGATCACGTCACCTTCTCGGAGGCCGTCGAACGGATGGCGGCCCGCCTGGGCTACGAGCTGCACTATGAGGATGGCGTGCAGGCCACCGAGCACGGCAACCGCGCCCGACTGCTGGCCGCGAATTCCGCCGCCGAGACGTTCTTCCAGGAGCAGTTGACGACCCCCGCGGCGCAGATTGGTCGCGACTTTCTGGGCGAGCGCGGCTTCGACGCGGCGGCCGCCGCCCGCTTTGGCGTCGGTTTCGCCCCCAAGTCGTTCGACGCGCTCCGCGGGCATCTGCTCGCCCAAGGGTTCACCGAGGCCGAGCTGGTCACGGTCGGCCTCTTGAGCACCGGCGACCGCGGGAACGCCTACGACCGTTTCCGTGGCCGACTGATCTGGCCGATCCGGGACATCACCGGTGCGACGGTCGGGTTTGGTGCGCGCAAACTGCTGCCCGACGACCAAGACAAAGGCCCGAAGTACCTCAACACCCCCGACACCCCCGTTTATCACAAGAGCCAGGTGCTTTACGGGCTCGATCTCGCCCGCCGCGACATCGCGAAGGGCAAGCAGGTTGTCGTCGTGGAGGGCTACACGGATGTCATGGCCTGCCACCTCGCGGGCGTGACCACCGCGGTCGCGACCTGTGGCACCTCCTTCGGTGTTGACCACATCAAGATCATCCGCCGAGTGCTCGGCGACGTGGCGAACGCGGATTCGACCGGCACCGGAGAGGTGATCTTCACTTTCGACCCGGATGAGGCGGGTCAGAAAGCCGCGAGCCGCGCCTTCGCCGAGGAGCAGCGCTTCGCCGCGCAGACCTTCGTCGCGGTCGCGCCCGACAACCTGGACCCGTGTGATTTGCGTCGCGTGCGCGGGGACGCAGCGGTCCGTACCCTGGTCTCCGGCCGCAAGCCGATGTTCGAGTTCATGATCCGGCGTCAGCTCGCCGGGCAAGACCTGGAGACGGTCGAGGGCCGCGTGGCTGCCCTTCGAGCCGCGGCGCCCGTTGTCGCTGGCATCCGAGATAGGGCGATGAGCGTGGGCTACGTGCGTAGCCTGGCCGGGTGGCTGGGCCTTGAGCCCGACGAGGTCAGCCGCGCGGTGACGGGCGCGCGTGCCGCCGCGGCCCGCGCCCCCGGTCGCGCGGACGAGCCGAGCCGAGCCGCGCAGTCAGCTCAGGCGGGGCGGGCGCCCGGTGGCGGGGGAGCCGGGACCACACTGGTCGAGGCTCCACCAGCACGCCGCGAGATCAAGCTCACGGACCTCCCGGGCGACGCGATCACTCGCGGGGAGAGCGAAGCGCTGATGGCGATGCTGCAGAATCCGCAGGCGGTGGGCCACGGGCTGATGTCGCGCGCGACTCAGGTGCGGTTCAGCAATGAGACGCTGAGCGTGATCCGCGATGGCATCGCTGCGAGCATCGATCAGGCGAGCGCTCCGGGATGGCTGCCCTACGTCGCCGACCAGGTCCCCGCCCCATTCGTCACCCTGGTCACCCAGCTTGCCGTCGCCCCGATCCCGCAACGTCCTGACCAGCTCGATGCCTATTGCGAGGGTGTGGTCGCGGCACTGGTCGACCGGGATATCGTGCGGAAGCGTGCGGAGGTGCTTGGTGCCATGCAGCGCGCCAAAGCCGAGGGTGACCAGGAGCGCTGGAACGTGCTCCAGCGGCAGTCCGCGGCGCTCGAGATCGAACGGCGGCAGCTCCGCAAGGAGTGACGTCAAGGCGCTCCCCAGCCAGCGAATCGTATTCCTTTGTGGGAATCCGTCTTTCACGCATCATTCCGGTGCGTCAAGAGTGCAATGTCGCAAAAATCCATCACCTGAGACTCGCTCGGCTAGAACTGGCCCCAGCGCTGTGTTATGACTGACGGTGAACGGGCGGGGCCGCACAAGCGCCGCCCTGCACTTTGCGCGCTGGGCTAGAGCTCGGCGTGTCCCCCAAAAGGAAGAGGTGGACGGATGCTTTCCATGTCCAACAGGGGATGGCGCGTCGCCCTCGTCGGCGGCGTCGTGGCGGCAGCGCTCGCGCTAGCCGGTTGCGCAGCAGGGACCAGCGGTAGTTCCAGCAAGGCGATCGTGGTCGGAACGACCGACAAGCTCACGTTCCTTGACCCGGCTGGCTCCTTCGACAACGGCTCGCTGACCGTGCAAACGCAGGTCTTCGCCACGCTGATGAACTCGAAGCCCGGTACCTCCGACGTGCTGCCCGACCTTGCCTCGAAGGCCAGTTTCACCAGCCCTACCGACTACACGGTCACCATGAAGAAGGGGCTCAAGTTCGCGAACGGGCACAAGCTGACGTCGTCCGACGTGAAGTTCAGCTTCGACCGTCAGCTCAAGATCAACGACCCGAACGGCCCGTCGTACCTGCTGGCCAATCTGAAAAGCACCGACGCCCCGAGCGCCGACACGGTCGTATTCCACCTCAAGAACCCCAACGATCAGGTCTTCCCGCAGGTGCTGAGTACCAGCGCAGGGGCCATCGTTGATGAGGAGGTGTTCTCAGCCGACAAGGTGACTCCCGATAAAGAGATCGTCACGGGTGAGGCGTTCGACGGTCAGTACAAGATCGATAGCTACGACTTCAACAACCTGATCACCTTCAAGGCCAACCCCAACTACGACGGCCTGCTCGGCGCCGCGAAGACCTCGAGTGTCACCCTGAAGACCTACACCGACGCCTCGAACCTGAAGCTTGATGTGCAGCAGGGCAACATCGATGTCGCATATCGCAGCCTGTCTGCCACCGATACGGCCTCGCTCCGCACCAACAAGAAGGTCAAAGTAGTTGATGGTCCCGGCGGCGAGATGCGCTACATCGTCTTCAACTTCAACACGATGCCGTACGGGGCCACTCAGTCCGACGCGAACGCCGCCAAGGCGCTGGCCGTGCGCGTCGCTGCGGCCGATCTGATCGACCGTAGCGAGATTGCGTCGCAGGTGTACAAGAACACTTATACGCCCCTGTACTCCTTCGTCCCGGACGGCCTGACTGGCGCTACCACGGTGCTTAAAGATTTGTATGGCGACGGCAAAGGCGGTCCCGACCAGGCCAAGGCCAAGAAGGTGCTTGCCGACGCGGGTGTCTCGACGCCTGTCGTGTTCAAACTGCAGTACAACACCGACCACTACGGCGAGTCGTCGACGGATGAGTACGCGCTGGTGAAGAGCCAGCTCGAGGCCACCGGCCTGTTCACGGTGAATCTGCAGTCCACCGAGTACACGCAGTACTCGAAGGACCGCTCGTCGGACGTATACCCGGAGTACCAGCTCGGCTGGTTCCCGGACTACTCGGATGCGGATGACTACCTGACGCCCTTCTACGGCGCAGACAGCTTCCTCGTCAATCACTACAGCAACGACGCGGTGATCGCCGAGATCCAGAAGCAGGCAACGGAGTCGTCCGCCGCCGCCCGTGAGACTCAGATCGAGGACATCCAGGCCAAGGTTGCCGCCGACCTTCCGATCCTGCCGCTGCTGCAAGGCAAGCAGGCGGCGGTGACCGGAACGGATATCTCGGGCACCACGCTCGACGGTGCGTTCAAGTTCCGCTTCGGCACCCTCAGCAAGGCCTGATCCGGGTCTGAAGTAACGTGAACGGGGTGATCGATTCGCGTCGAGCACCCCGTTCGCTATCCCGTCACGCCCCCACCGAGAGGAATCCATGACCACAGTCGCCTCTCCGCCGGTCGAGCCGGCATCGGCGCCGTCCGCCCCAGGGCCTTTGGCGAAACGCGGGCGAGGGGTCAGCACGCTCTGGCGCTATCTGATCATCAGGTTCCTTCTGATCTTCCCGACAGTATTCATCCTTGTGACGATGGTCTTCGTTCTGATGCGGATCACGGGCGATCCGATCACAATCGCGCTCGGCGGCAAGCTCCCACCCGACCAGTTGGCGGCGCGCATCCACCAGGCTGGATATGACCGGCCGATTATCGTGCAGTACCTCGAATACCTCGGGCACATCTTCACCGGCAACTTCGGCACATCGATCACCGACGGCCAGCCGATCTCGCAGATCCTGCTGACTCACGGCGGCGCCACCCTCGAACTCACTTTCTACGCCCTGATCGTGGCCTTCGCTATCGGTATTCCGCTCGGTCAGGTCGCGGCATATTTGCGGGATCGCTGGCCGGATGCCGTGCTGCGCATCTTTGCGATCCTCGCCTACGCGACACCGGTCTTCTTCGCCGGCCTGCTTCTCAAGTTGGTGTTCGCGGTTTGGTTGGATGTGCTGCCGGTCGCGGGACGGGCATCCACCCGCACCGAGATCCTCTTCGCGTCGATGCCCAACCGCAGCGGCATACACCTGATCGACGCCCTCCGTAGCGGCGATCCGCAGATCATCGGCGACGTGCTCTCGCACGCGGTGCTTCCTGGACTCACCCTCGGCCTGCTGACGGCCGGGATCTTCCTGCGGCTGGTCCGCACCAATGTCATCGGCACCCTGTCGCGCGAATACGTGGATGCGGCCCGCTCTCGCGGAGTGCGTGAGATCCGCCTGGTGCGCAAACACGCCTGGAAGCCCGCACTCATCCCGATCATCACCGTGATCGGCCTGCAGATCGCCGTGCTGCTCGGCGGCGCGGTTCTGACCGAGACCACCTTCGAGTGGAAGGGCCTTGGCTTCGAGCTGGCGTACTACCTCTCGAAGCGCGACTTCGTAGCGGTGCAGGGCATCGTCGCGCTGCTCGCCGTGATCGTGGCGCTCACGAACTTCATCGTGGACATCATCGTCGCGCTCATCGATCCCCGGGTGAGGTACTGATGCCCCGGCTGCGCACCGTCTGGAACGGTCTCCCGATCGTCCACCAGTTCAAACAGTCCATCGGGCTGCAACGTGGAATGCTCGTGACCGGCCTCGTGATCACGGGCTTCTTCCTTCTGGTCGCCGCCTTGGCGCCGGTCATCTCGCCATACGGCTTCAACGAACTGCGGGACGCTAATGGCCTGTTCGGTGCGCAGAAGCCGCCGAGTGCCGCCCACCTGCTCGGCACGACTGCCGGGGGCTACGACGTGCTTTCGCGGGTGATCTGGGGAACACAGACCGCATTCCTGGTGATCATCGTCGCGATCGTCTTCTCGTTCTTCCTTGGCGTTTTCCTCGGTCTGCTGTCTGGCTACCTCGGCGGCTGGCTGGATCGCATCCTGGTCGTCATCGCCGATGCCGTCTACGCCTTCCCGAGCCTCTTGCTCGCCATCGTGGCCGCAATTGTGATCAGTGGCGGCCAATCCAGCCTCTGGGGTGGCATCCTGGCGGCTGCGATCTCGATCACGGTGGTGTTCATCCCGCAGTACTTCCGCGTGGTCCGGGCGGAGACGATCCGGATCAAGTCGGAGGCCTTCGTCGAGTCGGCCAAGGTGATCGGCGCGAGCACGCCGCGGATCATGTTCCGTCACGTGCTGCGCAACTCGACGCGCACCCTGCCGCTCATCCTCACGCTCAACAGCTCCGAAGCGATCCTGACACTTGCGGGCCTGGGATTCCTCGGCTTCGGCATCGAGCCAACCGCCGCTGCCGAGTGGGGCTACGACCTCAACAAGGCCGTGTCGGATGTCACCAGCGGCATCTGGTGGACGTCCGTGTTCCCAGGACTCGCGATCGTGCTCGTGGTGCTCGGCGTCACGCTGGTCGGCGAAAGCCTTAACGACCTCGCGGACCCGCGGCTCCGCACGCGCCATCGCGCCTCAGCCCAAACGCCAGCGGATGCGATGGCCACCACCCAGCCGCTCTCGACCGAAGCGGAGCAGGTGCTGTGACCCTCTCACAACCAGAGCGGCACGCGACGAATCCAGAGCGGCACGCGACGAATCCGCAGCGACACTCAACTGGCGGCGATCTGGCCGTGCGTATCGAGCACCTTGACGTGACTTTCGCCACCGATGGCGGGGATGTCGCCGCGGTCCGTGACGTGAGCCTCGACGTGCGGGTGGGCGAGGTGCTCGCGATCGTGGGTGAGTCCGGCAGCGGCAAAACGGTGACGGCCCGTTCGATTCTCGGCCTGCTCCCCGAAACGGCCCGCGTGGACGGTGTCGTGCTGCTCGGCACGGATGACATCGTCACGGTCGACGACGCCCGCCTGCGCGAGTTGCGCGGCACCGAGGTCGCCATGATCTTCCAGGAGCCGTCGTCTGCGCTGAACCCCGTATATACCGTGGGTTGGCAGTTGGCCGAGGGGCTCCGCGCACATGGAAAGTACAGCAAGCGGGCCGCACGGGCCCGAGCGATCGAGATGCTGACGCGGGTCGGCATCCCGGACCCCGGTCGCCGCGTCGACGACTATCCGCACCAGTTCTCGGGTGGCCAGAAGCAGCGCATCGTCATCGCGATGGCCCTCGCCCTCGCCCCGTCGGTGATCGTGGCCGATGAGCCGACCACCGCGCTGGATGTGACTGTGCAGGCCGAGATCCTCGATCTTCTCAGGCAGCTACGGGACGAGACCGGCACGGCGATCGTGCTCATCACCCACAACATGGGCGTCGTCGCCGATCTCTCAGACCGCGTCGCGGTCATGCTGAACGGCAAGATCGTCGAGACGGCCCCCTCGCGCGAGCTGTTCGCGGCGCCGCAGCACGAGTACACGAAGCGCCTTCTGGCCGCGGTCCCGCGCCTTGAGATCATCGACCGTCCACTGGTCACCGCCGCGGTGGGGGCCGCGGTGGAGGCCGCGGTCGTCGAGGCGAAGGGTCTCGTCGTGGAGTATCCCGGCCGTTTCGGGCGATCCGGTTTCCGTGCCGTGAATGGGATCGATTTTTCGATCGCGCCCGGCGAGGTGCTCGGCCTGGTCGGCGAGAGTGGCTCGGGCAAGACCACCATCGGGCGCGCGATCGCGGGCCTCACCCGGGTTTCGGGCGGTTCCCTGCGCGTGCTGAGCACCGAGATGCGCGGGGTGCGCGAGCGGAGCTTTCGACCGTTGCGGCGCGAACTGGGCTTCGTGTTCCAGGACCCCGGCACCAGCTTCAACCCGCTGCTCACCATCGCGAACTGCGTCGCTGAGCCGCTCGTCGTGCACGGCGTCGCCGAGAGCCCTGCCGCAGCCCGCACTCGTGTCGACGAGCTGCTCGAGGCTGTACAGCTGCCCAAGGCCTTCGGAGACCGCTTTCCGCACGAGCTGAGCGGCGGTCAGCGCCAGCGCGCCTCGCTCGCCCGTGCCCTCGCGCTCAATCCGAAGCTCCTGATCGCCGACGAGCCCACCAGCGCGCTCGACGTCTCGGTGCAGGCGCGTGTGCTCGAACTGTTCGCCGAGCTGCAGGGCGAGTTTGGTTTCGCGACTTTTTTCATCACGCACGATCTCGCGGTCGTCGACCAGGTCGCGCATCGCGTGGTGGTATTGCACCAGGGCGTGATCGCCGAAGAGGGACCGACCGCGCAGGTGCTCGGCAACCCTCAGGACGAATACACGAAGCGCCTGTTGGCCTCGCTGCCCGTGCCCGATCCCGTCGAGCAGGCCGCGCGGCGGAACGCTCGGATCGCCGCTGAGCACGCGACATCAGGGAGGGCA
>JAYTXO010000053.1:0-13603 GCA_043742905.1 Microbacteriaceae bacterium
GGCAGCGCACCGTGGGACAGAAATCTCGCACTAAGTTCGGGCACCGGTTCGTGTGCGTCACGCTCTCGATCGGCGTCGTCGCCGCGGGGCTGTTCGTGATGCCCACCTCGGCGCAGGCAGCGACGACGGTGGCGGTTCCGACCGCAGTTGCCAAGATTTTGGCGGACACTAACGCACTGCGCGCGGCGGGTGGCCTTGCCCCTCTGGTGGAGAACTCAGCGATGGATGCTGTCGCAGAATCCTGGTCACTCCAGATGTATACGGCGGGAGCGCTCACGCATAACCCGGGTTACTCCTCGCAGATCCCGGCCGGATGGACCTCGGCTGGCGAGAACATCGCCAGTGGTTACAGCTACGACACGGTCGTCGCCGCCTGGCACGCCTCGGCGGGTCACTACGCGAACATCATGGGCACCTATACCGACATCGGAATCGGGTACTACGAGCTGGGCGGCCAGACCTATTTCACGCAGGACTTCGGGAAATACGCCGCGCACGTCACTGCGCCGCCGCCGCCGCTGACGCCGCCGAGCACACCCCCGGTCGCTCCCGCTGTTACTCCAACTCCGAGGCGTTCGCCCGCGGCCGCGGCGCCCGCCCCGGTCGTCGTGGCTGCCGCGCCGGCACCCGTGGTCGCGCCCGCACCCGCACCTGTGGCGGTAACCGTGGCTCGTACGATGATGAGGTGCGTGCAGTGGTCACACCACCAGTGCACTCGCTCGGTGGCCGAGAAGCCGCACGTCGTCAAGCACCGGGTCCATCGCCACACCGTGCGTCAACTCTGACCCGCTCGATTCGAAGGGACGGAGCTCAGACGGCCGCCGCCGCCGCACGTGCAGCCCCGGGGAGTGCACTGACGACGCGATCCAATACCCGGTCGTCGTGCGCAGCCGACAGGAACCATGCCTCAAACACGCTCGGCGGCAGGCTAATTCCGGCGTCGAGCATGGCGTGGAAAAAGGCTCGGTAGCGGAAGACATCCTGCGCTTGGGCATCCGCGAAGTTGCGCACCGGTTCGGCGCGAAATGCCACCGAGAACAGGCTGCCAGCGCGCGGGATCACGTGGGCCACCCCCTCGGCGTCGAGCGCGTCGTGCAGGGCACCGGCCACAACATCCGCTGCATGATTCACGCGCGCGTATACCTCGGGCGTGGCGTTCGTGAGAGTGGCGATCCCTGCCGCAACGGCAATCGGGTTCCCGCTGAGAGTGCCGGCCTGATACACCCGGCCGAGCGGCGCGAGCTGGTCCATGATGACCGCACGGCCCCCGAGTGCCGCGAGCGGAAGACCACCGCCCAGCACTTTGCCGAAGGTGACGATGTCGGGGACCCAGCCGGCGCCGTCCGGTACGACGCGTGCAGCCTCGAGACCCCACCAGCCGGCCGGCCCGACCCGGAACCCGGTGAGCACCTCATCCACGATCAGCAGTGCGCCGTTCTCATGCGCGATCGTCGACAGCGCGCGGTTGAAGCCGCGAACAGGCGCGAGCACGCCAGCGTTGGCCCCAGCAGCCTCGGTGATGATGGCCGCGATGCGAGCTGGATGCGCCGCGAACGCCGCGCGGACCGCCTCCAGATCGTTGTACGGCAACACGAGCGTGAGCGCGGCAATATCGGCGGGAACTCCCGCGGACCCGGGCAGCCCCAGGGTCGCGAGTCCTGAGCCCGCCTCCGCCAGAAGCCCATCGGAGTGCCCGTGGTAGTGGCCGGCGAACTTGATCAGCAGGTCACGACCGGTCGCGCCCCGGGCAAGCCGGATCGCGGTCATCGTCGCTTCGGTGCCGGTCGACACCAGGCGCAGCTTCTCGATACCCCGCGCTCCGTCGACGCACAGTCGGCTTCGCACCAACTCTGCCAGTTCGGTCTCACCGGGCGTCGACGCGCCGAAGCTCAGCCCGCGCAATGCGGCCTGCTGCACGGCTTGCACGACAGCCGGATGGGCGTGCCCAAGCAGCGCGGTCCCCCACGAACTCACCAGGTCGACATACTCGCGGCCCTCGACATCGGTCACGATCGCGCCACGTGCAGCGACCAGGAACCGCGGCGTCCCGCCGACCGAGCCATAGGCCCGAACCGGCGAGTTCACACCCCCCGGGATCGCGGCCTTTGCGCTCACGAACGCTGCCTCGTTGCCCACCGCGCGGATGGATCCAGTGGTATTTGCTGCGTTCACGCTCTGCTCCACCGTTCTGCTGCTTCAATAGCCCAATACGTGAGCACCGCTTCGGCACCCGCCCGACGGATGCTCGTGAGGGTTTCGTCGATCGCCCGCTCGCGGTCGATCCAGCCGTGCGCCGCCGCGGCCTCGACCATCGCGTACTCGCCGCTCACCTGGTAGGCCCAGACCGGAATCGGGCTTTCTGCCGCGGCATCTGCAAGAACATCGAGGTACGACAGCGCGGGCTTCACCATGACGACGTCCGCGCCCTCTTCGACGTCGAGCAACACCTCGCGTGCCCCCTCGCGACGGTTGGCAGGATCGAGCTGGTAAGCGCGACGATCCCCCCGCAGCGACGAGCCGACGGCTTCCCGAAACGGTCCGTAGAACGCCGAAGCGTACTTGGCGGCGTAACCGAGGATCGCGGTGTCGGTGTGGCCTGCGGCATCGAGCGCGTCGCGCACGGCGGCCACCTGACCGTCCATCATGCCGCTGAGTCCGAGCAGAGCGGAGCCCGCGTCGGCCTGTGCGAGACCCATGTCGCGGTAGCGCACCAGACTCGCGTCGTTGTCGACGCGGCCCGCGGCATCCAGAACGCCACAGTGGCCGTGATCGGTGAACTCGTCGAGGCAGAGGTCGGTCTGCACGACGAGCGCGTCGCCCACCTCGGCGACGGCGATGCGGGTCGCCGCGTTCAGGATCCCGGCCGGGTCGGTCGCCCCGGTGCCGGTCGCGTCCTTGTGCCCTGGCACACCGAAGAGCATCACGCCGCCAATGCCCGCGCGGGCGGCGCGCTGGAGCTCGGCCCGGAAGGAATCCAGGGAATGCTGCACCACTCCCGGCATCGAGCCGATCGGGACAGGCTCGGCGACGCCCTCTCGGATGAACATCGGCAGAATCAGCTCGGCCGGGTGCACACGGGTCTGCTGCGTCAGGCGGCGCAAAGCCGGGGTGGCCCGCAGGCGCCGCGGGCGAATCACGGGGCGGAGCCGCAGGGGCAGGGCGGCGGGCTCGCCCCGGAGTTCGCCGGTCATTCGGTCTCCGCGTATTCGACGAGTCCGGCGATCAGCGAGTCGGCCGAGCGCTCCTCGGCGATCACGTGCACGGGCAGCCCGGCGGCGCGCGCGTCGAAGGCGGTGCGCGGGCCGATGCACGCGACGACCGTGAGATCCGGGAGCGGAGCGAGCTGCGTCGCCAGTTGACGGGCCACACTGCCCGAAGTGACCAGCACGGCGCGGATCCGACCGGATGCAACATCCGCCGCCACCTCGGTAGTCACGGGCACGCCGACGGTGCGGTAGGCCGTGACGAACTCGACCGCGAAGCCGAGTTTGGAGAGGCCGGCGACCAGGGTCGGCTCGGCGATGTCCGACTGCGGGATCAGCACGCGTCCCCGGATTTCGCTGGCCGGCCACTCCTTGACCAGCCCGCGTGCCGAGTTGTCGCTGCCGGGGATGAAGTCGACCCGGTAGCTGGCGAGCGAGAGCGCCGCGGCGGTGGTCTCGCCGACGGCTGCGATCCTTGTCTTTTCGGGCACCCGCGTTCCTTGGCTGGTGAGCACGTCGACTGTGGTCGCGCTGGTGATCACGATCCAGTCGAACTGGCCGTCCTGCAGTTCGTGGAGGGCGTTACTCAGCGCCGACGGGTCCTCGGCGCTGGCGAAGTTGATGAGGGGCGCGATTACCGGAACCGCCCCGAAGCGACGCAAAGTGGCCGAGACGCCGTCGCCCCACTTGCCCCCGCGGGGCACCAGCACGCGCCAGCCAGCCAGCGGCTTCTCGTTGCTCACTCGGAACCCCCTGGTCCGCGGATGTCGCGGCTCGCGCTCAGTGGCGCCAACTCCGCCGCACCTTTCGCCAGCAATTCGTCGGTGATCCGTTTCGCCAGCTCGCCGATCGGGTCGGTGACGTCCTCGGGATAGAGCGCGTGAGAGCTCGTGACGTACTCCGCGCCGTCCTCGCGGTAGACGCGCGCGCTGACGAACAGCAGGCCGTCGTCGTGGATCGCGTGCACGCCGACCGGGGCGGCACAGCCGGCCTCCAGCAGGGCGAGCACTGCTCGCTCGGCTTCAGCGGTGAGGCGGGAGGGCTTGTGATCGACCTTCGCAACGGCTTTCTCATCACCAAGCCGGGTCTCGACCGCGAGCGCACCCTGCGCGGGAGCGGTTGGCCAGCCGTCGATGCCGAAGTACTCGGTGATCACGTCGAGACGTTTGATGCGATCTAGGCCGGCGGCGGCGAGCACGACCGCGTCGAGGCGTCGCTCGGCGTCGATCTCACCGCCCTCGGCGCCGACGCGCCCCAGCCGTGTATCGATGTTGCCGCGCAGATCGACGACCGACAGCTCCGGGCGACGGGAGAGCAGCTGCGCCCGGCGGCGCGGCGAGCCGGTACCGACCACGGCGCCAGCCGGCAGTTCCGCGAAGGTGAGGCCGTCGCGGGCGCACAACGCGTCCCGCACGTCGGCACGCTTCGGAACCGCCGCGATCGACAGGCCACCGGCCGGGGCGGTCGGGAGGTCCTTGAAGGAGTGGACGACGGCATCCACTTCTCCGGAGAGCAGGGCCTCACGCAGAGCCGCCGCGAAGACTCCTGCGCCGCCGAGCGAGGCGAGCGACTCGGTCGAGCGATCACCTTCCGAGGAGATCACGACCAGCTCGGCGCCGAGCCTGCCCGCGACGGTCTGCGCCTGTGCGAGGGCGAGGGCGCTGCCGCGGGTGCCGATCCTCACCAGGTCACCGCGCTCACGGCACGACCCCGGAGATCGCCGGCTTGAAGCCGAGCCGCGCGTTCTCGCAGCAACCGGGACGGCACACGTCATACCAGGGTCCGAGCTCGGTCAGCGCGGGGCGCTCGTCGACTGGGGTGCCGTTGACACGCTCAAGCACGAGGTCGATCAGACCGCGCACGTACGCGGGATGCGTGCCGGGCGTCGGCGTGCGGATCGCGATCATGCCGTGCTTCTCGGCGGTCTCGGTAGCCTCGGTGTCGAGATCCCAGAGCACCTCCATGTGGTCGCTCACGAAGCCGAGTGGCACTATCACGACCGCCTCGACTCCCTCGCTGGCGAACTGGGCGATCACATCGTTGACGTCGGGGTCCAGCCAGGGCTGCGTGGGCGGGCCAGAGCGACTCTGGTACACGAGCTGCCACGGAATATCGGTGCCCGCTTCCCGCACGACGACGTCGGCGACCGCGCGGTGCTGCGTGGCGTACGCCCCGCCGTCGGGCCAGTCGCGGTCCCGCGGGCCGGAGCGTTCGGCATCCGAAGAGGGGATGCTGTGGGTGGAGAACAGGATCCGGATCGCATCCTCGGCGATCCCGCGCTCGACCAGCTCGGCGATTGCGGTGCGCAGGCCGTCCACGAAAGGTTCAACGAATCCGGGGTGGTCGAAGAATTGCCGTACCTTGTCGATCTGAAGCTTGCCGCCGAGGCCGGTGGCCTCGAGGGCCATCGCGAAGTCCTCGCGATACTGCCTACAGCTCGAGTACGAGCTGTAGGCACTCGTGGCAAGCCCGATGAGTTTTGTGAAGCCGCGCTCGTCGGCTTCCGTCAGTGCCTCGCGCAGATACGGGTCCCAGTTGCGGTTGCCCCAGAGCACCGGCAAGTCGATGCCGCGGGAGGCCAGCTCGGCTTCGAGGGCGGCCTTGAGCACGCGGTTCTGTTCATTGATCGGGCTCACGCCGCCGAAGTGCCGGTAGTGATGCGCAACCTCCTCGAGACGCTCGTCGGGAATGCCGCGGCCGCGCGTCACATTGCGCAGGAACGGGATGACGTCGTCCTGACCCTCGGGACCGCCGAACCCGGCTAGCACGATGGCGTCATACGCCGTCGGGGTCGAGACGTGCTCGGGGCCGGATGCCGCGGCATCCGTCGAGGCCAAGATGCGGTGAGAAGCGGCTGTGTCGTCGGCTGTGTCGTCGGTCGAGCCGTTGTTCGTGATCGTCATGCGAGTACCTCGGGGACTTCGTCGGCGGAGATTCGACGACCGGTGAAGAAGGGGATCTCCTCGCGCACGTGCCGGCGCGCTTCGGTGTTACGCAGGTGACGCATCAGGTCGACCAGCTCGATCGGGTCAGCCGCCTCGAGAGCGAGGATCCACTCGTAGTCGCCGAGCGCGAACGACGCCACCGTGTTGGCCTGAACCTGCGGGTATTCGGAGCCTTTGCGACCGTGATCGCCGAGCATGGCGCGGCGCTCCTCATCGGGCAGCAGGTACCAGTCGTAGCTGCGCACGAAGGGGTAGACGGTGACCCACTCCTTGGGCGGCAGACCCCGCAGGAAGGCGGGGGCATGACTGCGGCTGAACTCGGCTTCGCGGTGCACGCCCATCGCGTTCCAGGTGGGAACCAGTGGAGCGAGTTCGCTGCTTCGGCGGAACATGCGGAGCGCTTTCTGAAGGCCATCGGCCGTCGGACCGGTCAGCCAGAGCATGATGTCGGCATCCGCTCGGAGGCCTGAAACGTCGTAGATCCCGCGAAGAATCGCGCCCGCGGATTGGTCGTTTTCGAGCGCGTCGATTACCTCGGCCAACGGCGCGCGGATTTCGGGCTCGGCGCCTCGAGGCGCGTGCGGGCCACGGCGCAGCACGGCCCACAGCGTGTAGGCGGGTGCGTCGAGAGGTTCGGGTGCGGGGATCGAGCTTGTGCTCACTCCCTCAGTCTCCCCCGAGACACGCCGCCGCGCGAATCCGTGCGGTTAGCACTCAGGCGAGAGCTCGTAGCCCTTCGAAATTCAGTCGTCGCTGAAGATCGCCCAAGCCACCAGGCCGATGACAACTGCGGCCGCAGCGGCACCACCGATGATCCACGGCAGCGGGCGCTCCTGGTACGACGCCTTTACCCGCTTCTGCACGTTGATCTTGTCCTCGATGGCGTCCAGCGCCGCGGCAAGATCGTCGCGCGCTTTAACTGCCTGCAGCTTCGCTGCCGCGGTCTTGCTGTCGATGATGGCGCTCATCACGATGCTCTCTTTCCGATGCCTTTAATCGCCCTGTAGTCGCGCTGCAAGCTGTCGATCGATTCGGTCGGCACCGGCGGCACGCCACGCTTGAGAATGCGATAGCCGACGAACGCCAGGACCGCGGCGACGATCAGCAAGAAAGCCGCGACGAGAAGGGCCGCAAGCCAGCCCGGCATGACCTCACCGAGCGCCAGGATCCCCGCGGTCAGCAGCGTGCCGATCAGGAAGAGCAGCACGATTACTGCGCCCGCGATCAGCCCCGCGCCGACGCCGAGCGCCTTGAGCTTGGCAATGACCTCAGCCTTGAGCAACTCGACCTCACGATGGAATAGCTCCTGGATGAGCGCCGGAATGTCGGTGATGAGCGAGAGAAGCGAGCGTTTGGGCGTGTTCGACGAAGTGGCCATCGGGCTCAGCCGATCAGGACTTCGGGGTGCTCGACCCGGCGGTCGACCTTTTCGCCGGTGCCGGGGTGGCAGCGGACTTCTTGCCGGTCACCTGCGAGACGACCTTCTTCGCCCCGTCGAGCGCGAACTCGGCGACGTCGGGAGCCTTATCCTTCACGAACGCCTCCGCCGTGTCGACTTGCTTCTGTACGCGCGGGTTATTCCACAGCTTGAGCGCTGACTTCTTGATCGACTCGTATCGCTCACGACCGGCTCGCGTGCCCAGTACGTATCCGACGCCTAACCCCGCAACGAAGCAGATCTTGCCTTTCATGGAACGCTCCATTCCTTGATGGCTGATCGGCCCAGCCTAGCCCTCGTCCTCCGCGCTGCCGCGGAGGAGCTCGTCGGCCTCCGCCTCGGCCTGACCGATCACGGCCGCCAGTCCGGTACCGGCACCAGCTTCCCCTACGAAGCGTATTCCGTCAACGGAATGTCTGCGCGGTGCAGCCCGTTCCCAGGTGACGGATGCAGTGTCCACCACCCTCCCGATCGGCATTCCGAGCAGGGTGGCCGCGTCGCGCGTCGCGCGGAGCGCGACATCCTGCGGCGCACCGTCGTAGGACAGCCGCAGTGCGTGCAGCCCGCCTGCCCGCTCCGCGAGCCACGGCCACTTCACCGTGAGATGCGTCAGCGCCCGCGCCTCGACGCCCGGCGCCCCCTCTGCGACGAGCACGCCGGTGCCGCGCGGAGCGGAATCCAGCTCGGTCTGATCGACGACGAGCGTGACGAGCGTGAGTCGCCTGCCGGGATCAGCTTCGACACCCACACCGGGGGCCGCGACCAATACCTGACCAGCCAGCCGGTCACGGCCCACGGTAAGTCCCGCGGACGTCAACTCGCTCACCGGGGAGTTGAGTCGCACCTCTACCCCGAAGCGTTCGAGGTCGGCCTCGAGCTCGTCGACGAGGCGCACGATTCCGCCGCGGATCCCGGCCACCCGCGAGCCGGCGGCGGCATTCATCGTCATCCCCCGCACCGCGTGGGTGAGTGAGCCATCACGCAGAAGTGCTGCGCGCAGCCCGGGCACTGCGCGATCCAGGGCGAGTTCGTCGGCACTCATCGAATGCACGCCGCGAACCACCGGAGCCACCAGCTGCTCGACGACGGCCGATCCCATACGTCGACGCACCAGCTCACCGATGGTCGCGGACCGCGACCCGATAAGGGAGGGCAACAACACATCCAGCTGCGCGCGCACGGCCGCACGGAGACCGATCGCGTCGATAACATCCTGCGCGAAGGCAACGCCCGGGATGCCGAGCACACTGGTCGCGGGCAGCGGCTTAGCCGTGCCGTCGGCCCGGTAGAGCCAGGCCGGGAGTCCCGCGGGCCGAACGATGTCGCCGCCCAGGCCGATCCGGGTGGCGAGATCGGCTACGGTACCGCCGCGGGTCGCGAATGACTCGGCGCCGGCATCCAAATCGATGCCGCCGACGGAATGTCTCGCGACCTGGCCGCCAAGACGGTCGGTGGACTCGAGCACCGTTACGTCTCGACCACCGAGCACGAGCCGCCGGGCGGCGACCAAACCGGCTATTCCACCGCCGACCACGAGCACGCGATCGGCGTCACCCGCTGCGGCCATCAGCCGTGCTCGTGCACAAGTTCGACGATCCGCGTCAGCACGTCGGGATCGGTCTCTGGCGGAACTCCGTGGCCGAGGTTCACGACGTGCGCCGGAGCCTTCGCCCCGCGCTCGAGCACGTCGCGCACGTGCGCCTCGAGCGTAGGTGACGGCGCCGCAAGCAGCGCCGGGTCGATGTTCCCCTGCAGCGGGAACTTGCCCCCG
This sequence comes from Microbacteriaceae bacterium, assembly GCA_043742905.1. GTDB lineage: Bacteria > Actinomycetota > Actinomycetes > Actinomycetales > Microbacteriaceae > Lysinimonas. Next base: position 9,358 of record JAYTXO010000053.1, read on the forward strand.
AGCTTCTCGTTGGCCTCGTCGAGTGGCAGCCGCCAATCGACGCCCACTGCGTCGCTCATACCCGCCATCAGGTCGAGCACGGCCGCGCTGTTGACGCCGAAATGGATGCGCGGCACTGTCGTCCCGCGGAGTGCGCTGAACGCGCGTTCGGAGTGCGGGGCGACCCGTCGCTGATAATCCCGCCGCGACAGCGAGCCGACCCACGAGTCGAACAACTGGGCGACGCTGGCTCCAGCATCCACCTGCGCTCGGATGAACATCCCGGTCACATCGGCGCACCAGTTGAGCAGCGTCGCCCAGCTGTGCGGGTCGGCGTACATCATGGTGCGCGCACGAAGCTGATCCTTGGACGGACCGCCCTCAATCAGATACGAGGCGAGAGTGAACGGTGCGCCACCGAAAGCGATCAGCGGCGTGCTGCCGAGCTCGGCTACCGTCCGTGAAACCGCCTCGCGGATCGGGTCGAGCGCCGCAGGGTCGAGCGGGGGAAGACGCAGCACGTCCGACGCGCTCCGGATCGGGGAATCCAGCACCGGACCGCGACCCGCGACGATTCGCACGTCGATCCCCGCGAGCTTGACCGGGACGACGATGTCGCTGAAGAACACCGCGGCGTCGACGTGGTGGCGGCGGACCGGCTGCAGCGTGATCTCGCTAGCGAGCTCGGGGGTCAAGCAGGCGTCGAGCATCTCGGTGCCGACGCGCAGGGCGCGATACTCGGGCAGCGAGCGTCCGGCCTGGCGCATGAACCACACGGGGCGGGTCTCGGGCTTGTCGCCACGCAGCGCCCGCACCAGTGGCGAGGTGGCGGTCCGGCCATCCATCAGGGGATGGGTCACGCTCAGAGGAGAATCTGGGTCAGACACACCTCAAGGCTATGCGCGGATGACCGATTCACTCGAACGTCATCCAGCGTCCCCACACATTCACGGCTGATCCGTGCGTACGATGGACTGTGCTCTTGTGCGTTACGGCGAGTCACCGCACCGCTGACTTCGCCCTTCTCGATCGCGTGTCCCGCGAGGTTTCGTCGACCGCGGCCGACCTCGTGGCCGCCAGCGACGCCGTGCGAGGAGCCGTAGTGCTCGCCACCTGCAACCGTTTCGAGGCCTACCTCGACGTGGATGAGGCGCTCTCCACCCGCCTGGACTCCGCCGCCGACCTTGTCTTCAGCACCCTGGCCGGGTCGGTCGGTGAGGATGCCGCCACCCTCCGTGCATCCGCAAAGCTTCTGCAGGGCGAGGCGGCCATCCGCCACCTCTTCGCGGTCAGCTCCGGCCTTGAGTCGGTCGTCATCGGCGAGGACGAGATCAGCGGCCAAGTACAGCGCGCCCTCACCACCGCCCGCGACGAGCACACCACGAGCAGTTCGCTGGAGCGCGTCTTCCAGCGCGCGGCGCGCACCTCCCGCGAGGTACGGCAGGCCACCGACCTGGGCGGCGCGGGTCGCTCGCTCGTGCGACTCGCGCTCGACCTCGCGTCGTCCCGAGTGTCCGACTGGAGCACGATGAGCGTGCTCGTAGTGGGTACGGGCCGCTACGCAGCGACCTCCATCGCCGCACTGCGCGCTCGGGGGGCGGTCGATATCCGCGTCTTTTCCGCCACCGGGCGGGCCGAGACCTTCGCCGCCCGCTACGGCGTGCGCGCCGAACACGAACTGCCCGCCGCCATCGCCAGCGCGGACATCGTGCTCACCTGCACCGCGAAGTACACCGTCACCGTCGCCGACATCCCGGATGCCGGGGCCAACGTCGCACTCGCCCCCCCTCGCCGCCTCATCATCGACCTGGGCCTCCCGCGCAACGTGGCGCCGGCGGTCGCGGAGCTACCGGGAGTCGAGCTGCTCGACCTCGAACTGCTCGCGCTGCACGCTCCGCTCTCGGAGCTCGGGGCCGGCGCACAGGAGCTCGTCGCCTCGGCGGCCGCCGAGTTCGAAGCGGAGGTGGACGCGGCTCCCGGCATCGTCGCGTTCCGCGGGCACATCTTCGCCGCCCTCGAGGCGGAGCTCGTCCGTCTGCGCGCACGTGGGGGAGACAGTATCAGCAGCACCAACCAGCAAGCGGCCCTCCGCACCGAGGAGGCCCTCCGCCACTTGGCCGGGGTGCTGGTGCACGGGCCATCAGTCCGCGCTCGCGAGTTGGCATCCGAGGGCCGCATCGCCGAGTTCGAGGCGGCGCTGGAATCGATCTACGGCCTCCAAGTCGAGCAGTCGCCAGCTGAGATCCGCGCTGACGACGCGACTGCTTAGCGGCGCGATCGCCCACCCCACGCAATGCCCCGCCCGCAAAGCGGGTTAGGGCGGGGCACTGTGTTTCGATCGCATTCCCGCCCGGGGGTCGGGCGGTAGTGGACGTCACCCCGCCCCTCGTGTCTCAGCACACGGGGGCGGGATGACGCCGTCTTGCGGCTAGCTGTGCTCGTCGCGGTGGCGCACGAAGCGCACCGCGAGAAGTGCCAGTCCAGAGACCAGCACTAGATAGCCAAGAGTAGAGATGGAGGGAATTGAGCGCGCGGACCTGCGGGTTCACAGTGCTCACGGGGCGAGGGCGGTAGGAAAGAGTTCGGGTGTGATGCACCGGATTCTGTCGCGGCTGAGGGGGATAGCGGCGTGCGGGGGAACACGACGCTCACGCGATAGCCGCCAAGATAGCAGGTCCCCCCTTGGGGGGACAAGAGGGGGACAGGATAAAGTTGCAAAAATCAGCTACTGGTCGCGCGTAGGCGTCAGTGGGAGAGTCAGTCGCCGGGATCAGTTCACGTACTCGAGCACGTCGAATCCGACGGCACGCATGGCGTCAAGCACGCGGAGCCGAGCCGCAATCCCGTCGTCCCGGAACTGCACAGACACGGCGTACGACACGGCCGTCCGCGGACCCCGAACGACGCCGGCCTCGGACCGCACGCCAGCATCGGTCCCGGTCTTGTTGACCAGCAGCATCCCGTGATCGACGCCGCGATGCGAAAGCGGATCGAGGCCGAACGCACTGGCCACCATCGACAGGTCCGCGTTCAACGAGAGCCAACCAAGCACTCGACTGCTGGTGAGGCTGTCGACGATCTCGCCTCGCGCAAGAGCCGCGAACAGCCAGCTCAACTCGGCGGTGGATCCCACCGACAGCTGCGGGGCGTCGTCCGGTCCGCGGCTGTCGCGCACCAAATCGAGTAGGGCCGTGCGCATCAGTCCGAGCGACTCGGTGCGATCGCGCACGGCCTGGAGTCCGACCTGGCGCAGCAGCACATTGGTGGCCAGGTTGTCACTTGAGGCTCCGACGAGAGTCGCGAGGTCAGCGACCGGCAGGGACGGTACCTGCAGGTGCTGCCAGATGCCGGAGTCGCCTACGGCATCCTTCGGCGTCTTGTCGTGAATGCCGTAGCCCGAGAAGTCCCGCTCGGTCAGCCGCGCCGACACCTCGACGAGCAGCAGGATTTTGCCGATGCTCGCGGTGGGCAGCACGATCCGGTCGTCGATGCCGAGCAGTGAGGCCCCGGAGTCGAGGTCGGTCACCGCAGCCGAAACCTGCGCACCTTCGTAGGCCAGTTCGCCGAGGGCGGTGAAGCTGCTTCCGAAGTTGGCCCGCGGATCGCCGCTCCGGTGTCGAGGGACTCGCGGCGCGCGCATCCGCTCGCGGCGTTCGCGGATGTGCGTGACTTCGGTCACCGGTCAGCCTTCTCGGATTGCCTGGGGGTGCGGCCTATCGTACGCACCAATCCCGCTGCGCCGCGCTCCGACGCGAACCCGAGCAACCTCACGCGTCCTTCTCAGACCGTGAGGTCGCTCGGGTCAGGGCGGATCGCTCAGCTCAGCCGGCGAGCTTTGCGCATCAGCGCTAAGCCGAACAGGGCCAGGAATCCGGCAAGGACAAGCAATCCAGTGGGGTTGGTGCCCGTCGATGCCAGGGTGCCGTCGTGCAGAGCGAGCGTCTTGAGTTCGCAGCTAGCCGTCCTCGCGAACGTCAATGTGAAATCCTGCTGCTGCCCGTCGCCGAATCCGTAGTTCGGCCCGTTGGGAGCCGCATGGACATTCACGGTACCCGCCGAAGTCACCTGAAAGGTACCAGCCGACACCAGCGATCCGTCAACCGACCAGATCACGGCGATGGCCGCAGTCAGGTCGTGGGCCGCAGTCAGGTCGTTCGACAGCGTGTAGCTGCCGTCCGTCGTACAGCCGAGCTGCGAGGACGTGACAATCGGTGTGACGAGCGGGTGATCAACCAGCTGCGTGCAGGTGCCTGTATGAGCGGCGATG
>JAYTXO010000054.1:0-20447 GCA_043742905.1 Microbacteriaceae bacterium
TCCACAGCTGCCGCATGAGATCGACGGACTCGCGGAGGCGCGCGAAGCGCTCCTTGAACTCCGGCCAGGCAGCAGTCCATCCCGTTGCCACCTCGTTGAGCGCTTCGCCGGAACCAACCCCGAGCATGATCCGTCCCGGATAGAGACACCCCATCGTCGCGAATGCCTGGGCCAGCACCGCGGGGTTGTAGCGGAAGGTCGGGGTCATCACTGATGTCCCGACCTGGATCGTGCTGGTGCGCTCCCCGACTGCGGCCATCCAGCTCAGCGAGAACGGCGAGTGTCCACCCTCGTGCCGCCACGGTTGAAAGTGGTCGCTGACGGCGACCGACTCCATGCCGTGCGCTTCGGCCGCGACCGCGATCTCCACCAGCTCACGCGGAGCGAACTGCTCGGCGGAGGCCTTGTAACCGAGTTTCAGATGAAACATATTTGTGAGTCTTTCAGTCTTCGATGGTGGCTTGCTCGGACTCGGCGAGCCCTTCGGCGAAGCCGGCGGCGTAACCCTCTTCGTAGCCCTCGGCCCTGGCCTCGTCGCTGCCTAGGCGGAACATGTCGAGCTCGGCAACGCGGATGAGGCGCTTCGCGCCCACCGCGTCCAACCCAGTCACGAAACGCCCGAGCCCGCGCAAGACGGCGACAGGGAGGCCGGACGCCTTGCCCTTCACGAGGTCGGCGGCGCCCGCCAGTTCGTCGGCGATCGCCGGGACCGTCACCTCCAGCGTGCGCCCCTGCGTGTCAGTCGAGCCGCGCAGGTCATCGACGACGCGCAGGCCTGCGGCACCGATGGCGACGTCGGTCTGGCCGTCCCGCCAGGGGCGACCGAAGGTGTCGCTGAGGATCACGCCGACGACCACCCCGAGCCGCGTTCGCAGGGCGGTGGCCAAAGCGAGAGCCGAGGCATCCGGATCAACGGGGAGCAGCGCGATCATGCCGTCTGGCACGTTACTGGCGTCGACACCGGCCGCCGCCATGACGAGGCCGAGGTGCGTCTCGACGATGCGCGTCGTGCCCCCGGGGTGGGTACGGGAGGCGACCAGGCGTCGGGTTTCGGCGGTGATCGCCTCCTCGCGGTCAGCCGCTTCGACGATGCGGCCCTCGGCCTTCGAGACGATCTTGCTGGTCACCACGAGGATGTCACCGTCCCGCAGCGTGCCGGCGAGCACATCACCGAGGATGGCGGCTAGATCGTCGCCGGGTCGGATCTCGGGGAGACCGTCAATCGCGAAGATGGTGACGGCCTCCGGGGGCGTCGTCATTGCAGCACCTTGGGCAGCACGTCGCGGCCGAAGACGTCGATGAACTGGCGCTGGTCGGATCCTGCGTTGTGGAGGTAGAGGCGATCCACGCCAAGGTCGATAAAACCCTGGAGATGGGCGCGGTGAAGGTCCGGGTCGCTGGAGACGAGCATCCGGCCCTCGAAATCCTCGGGACGGACCATACGCGCCAGCTGCTCGAAATCGCTCGGCGACCGCACGTCACTGCGCGGGAAGCGCAGGCCGGCGAGCGGCCACTCGGCAAGCGCGTTGGCCATCGCCTGCTCATCGGTGGGCGCCCAGGAGAGGTCGACGCGCACGACGCGCAGGGTGTTGCCGCGTTCTTTGCCCGCTTCGCGCAACCCCTCGTCGAAGCGTTCAACCAGTGCCGCGGCCTTGTCGTGGGAGGTGCCGATGGTCAGGATGCCGTCGGCAGCGCGACCCGCTCGCTTAGCGGCGACCGGGCCAGCGGTGGCAACAAGGATGCGCGGGGGCACCGCGGGGGCGGTGGGCGCGGTCCAGAGTTGGGCACTCTCAAGCTCAAAATGGGTGCCCTTGTGGCGGACCGGACGGCCGTTCGCGCCGCTGGCGAACAGCTTCCGGATCAGCTCGATTGCGTCGAACATGCGGGCGATGCGTTCCGGAGCCTCTGGCCAGTATCCGCCAGTGATGTGCTCGTTGAGCGCCTCTCCCGCTCCGAGGGCCAGCCAGTGCCTACCGGGGTAGAGGCGGGCGATAGTCGCACTGGCCTGGGCGATGGCGGCCGGATGCATTCGCCCCCCGGCTGCGACGGCCCCTGCTCCCAGCTCACCAGTGGTGCGCGCGCCGAGGGCGCCGAGCACACTCCAAAGGAAGCTCGCCTCACCGTGCCTGCTCAGCCACGGCTGGAAGTGATCACTCGAGACCGTGCCGTCGAAACCACGTTGCTCGGCGTATTCGGCGAACCCGATCGCGACGTCGGGGGCAAAGCGCTCCAGCATCATGGCGTAGCCGATGGATGCGGGGATCACGCCTCATTCTCGCACCCGGCGCCTCCTCTCCTCCGCCTCACGTGGAGTTATGAGGAATCGTGTTCAACGACAACAGAGCAGCCATGCACCTCGGACAGCGCAGACACCGCAGCAAGACGGATTAGCTACTCGAACCGACACCGAGCGAACCGTTTCAGCGAACAACAACGCGCAGCCGCAGCTAGCCGCGGTTCTTCTGCAAGTACTTCGCCACGGAGGACGGCACGTACGGAGTGACGTCGCCGCCCAGGGCCGCGACCTGGCGCACCAGAGAACTAGAGACGTGGGCGTGGGCGGGATCGGGCAGCATGAAGATCGTTTCCACGCCAGCAAGGTCGCGGTTCACAATCGCCATCGGTGTCTCGTATGCCACATCGACCTGCGAGCGGACGCCCTTGACCAATACGCTGGCGCCGACATCCGTGCAGTAGTCGACCAGCAGGCCGACGCTCCAACTGGTGACCAGAACGTTGCCCTTGACGCCCGCCGCCGCGATTGATTCCTGTAGGAGCGAGACACGCTTTGCGATCGGCAGCAGCGCCGTCTTGCCGGGATTGTGCACGACAAGCACGTGCAGCTGATCGAACAACCCCGCGGCACGTACGATGACGTCGAGGTGGCCTAGAGTAACGGGGTCGAACGACCCGGGGACTACGGCGATCCTGGTCATGGCTCGAGACTAGCCTTTCGCCAGAAACGCTGCCTCCGCGGCATCCAGGCGTGAGGCGAGCGCGCGCGAGAGCGCCGGATGCTCGGCCAAGCTCGGGTCTGCATCGAGTACGGCGCTCGCGAGCATGCGTGCCTCGGCGATCAGGTCTCCATCGCGCGCCACCCGCAGCAGCTTGAGTGAGGAACGGCCGCCCGACTGGGCACGCCCCAGCACGTTGCCCTCCCGGCGCAGCTCGAGGTCGACCTGGGCGAGGGCGAACCCGTCCAGAGTGGCGGCCACGGCATCCACCCGTTCGCGTGCGGGTGTCTCAAGCTCGGCGCGGGTGACGAACAGGCAGAGGCCGGGCACGCCACCTCGGCCGACTCTGCCCCGCAGCTGGTGCAACTGGGCTACGCCGAAACGGTCGGCATCCAGCACAACCATCGTGGAGGCGTTCGGCACGTCGACCCCGACCTCGATGACGGTCGTCGCGATCAGCACGTCGATCTCGCCGGCAGCAAAGGCGACCATCGCGGCGTCCTTCTCCTCACTCGACATGCGCCCGTGCAGCGGCTCGACCCGGCGGCCAGCGAAAAGGGGATTCGCGCGCAGCTCCTCGAGCACGGTCAGCACCGACGCGGTGGGGTACCGGGGTGCGGTCGGGCCAGCGTCTGAGCCAGCGTCTGAGCCAGAGTTCGGGCCAGAGTTCGGGCCAGAGCCAGGGGCGACCTCGTCAGCGTCAGCATCCTCGACGTGCTTGGCATCGATTGCCGGACAGACGACGAACCCTTGACTGCCCTGTGCGACTTCCTCACTGAGACGGCCCCAGATCCGCCCCTCCCAGCCCGGATGATCGGCCAGCGGAACCACGAACGACTCGATCGGCGAACGTCCAGCCGGCAGCTCCGTAATTGTGGAGACATCCAGATCCCCGAAAACCGTCATCGCCACGGTGCGCGGGATCGGGGTCGCCGTGAGCACCAGCACGTGAGGCGCCGCGCCCTTTTCGGGGCCCGCGCTGACCCCCTTCAGCCGCAGCGCCTCGCGCTGATCCACCCCGAAACGGTGCTGCTCGTCGACGACGACGAGCCCCAACTCAGCAAAACTCACGGCATCGGCAAGCAGGGCGTGCGTGCCGACCACGATCGATGCGCTCCCGGATGCTGCGGCCAGCAGGGCCTTCCGACGCAGGGCCACCGGCAGCTGGCCGGTCAGCAGCGTCGGACGCAGTCGGGCCGCGAGGTCAGGGCCGAGGGCCGAGGTCAGCGAACGCAAGTGCTGGGCGGCGAGCACCTCGGTGGGCGCGAGGAACGCGGACTGCCCGCCCGAGTCGGCCACGGCGAGCATCGCTCGCAAGGCAACGAGTGTCTTGCCCGACCCGACCTCACCCTGAACGAGCCGGTTCATCGGGGCGCCGTCAGCCAGATCGCGCTGGATCTCAGCCCCGACGGTCAGCTGGTCTTGCGTGAGCGTAAAGGGCAGCTGCGCCGCGAACTCGGCCGAAAAACGGCCGGGGATGCGCGACGTGGCGGGTTCGCCGCGACGCTGGGCGCGCTGTCGCAACAGTGCGGACTGCAACACGAACGCCTCCTGAAAGCGGAGGGCGTCGTGCGCACGGTGCCAGTCAGCCTCCGTCGCGGGGCGGTGCACGAGCTCGAGCGCGCGACCAGAGTCCACCAGGTTGCGCTCGCGCCGAATCGCGACGGGCACCGGGTCATCTAGCACCGGGCCGCTCGCCACCAGGTCGAGGAGCACCTCCATCGCCTTCGCCACCTGCCAACTCGCCATCGTGGAGGTCGCCGGATAGATCGGGATCGGCTGCTCGGCCCATCCCTTCGCCACGGCCGGATCGACAGAACTGGAGTCGAGCGCAGGGGCGGCCGCGTCATCCGGATCGAAGAGTTCGTAGTCGGGATGCGCCAGCTGACGCGCGCCCCGGTATTCGCCCACCTTGCCTGCGAAGATGCCCCGCAGACCGGGGCGCAGCTCCTTCGACCGCCAGGCCTGGTTGAAGAAGGTGAGTGTCAGGTGCGCGCGTCCGTCGCTGATGACAACCTCGAGGATGCTGCCGTGCTTCGCCCGCATCGGCCGCTCGGTGACACTCCGCACCTCGGCGACGATCGTGACGCTCTCATCCAGTTTCAGCTCGCTGAGCGCGGTGAGCTCGCCACGCCGGGCGTAGCGGCGCGGGTAGTGCGACAGAAGGTCGCCGACCGTCGCGTAGCCGAACGCCTTCTCGATCGCCTTCGCCGTGCGTCCGCCGATGGCGGTCGACAGGCGCACCTCGAGAGGGTCATGATCGGGGTCAGCGCTGGGCAGAGACGGCACGCCTCGAGGCTACCGGGGGAAGGCGACGCGGCCGAGGGCCTGCTCCACCAGGCCCGGGATCGGGAGGCCGGGCCGGCGCGGTACCGTGATGCACATGACCCGCATCATCGCTGGCTTCGCCGGCTCGATCCGGCTGACCGTGCCGCCGTTTGGCACGCGTCCAACTAGCGATCGGGTGCGCGAGGCCATCTTCTCGGCATTGGACGCCCGCGACGCGCTCGACGGGGCGCGCGTGCTCGACCTGTTCGCGGGATCCGGGGCCCTCGGTCTCGAGGCCGCATCGCGCGGAGCCGCCCACATCACCCTCGTGGATTGCGCCACCGCCGCGCACACCGCGACACAGAAGAACGCCGCCGCCGTGCGCAAATCGGCGCCGCGCGGCAAGGCGCCCGAGATCGTGGTGTCGAGTCAGCCGGTACAGAACTTCCTCGTCGGTTCGCGGGACCGATGGGACGTAGTCTTCCTTGATCCGCCGTACGAGCTCGGCGGGCTCGAGCTAGTGCACGACCTGGAGGCGCTGGTAGCGCGATTGGCCCCGAATGCCGTGGTCGTTCTTGAGCGCTCCTCGCGCGATCGTGCCCTCGAATGGCCAGCGGGCCTCGAGCTCGAGCGCCGCAAAGACTACGGCGACACCGCGCTGTATTGGCTGCGGCCGGCCGAGTAGTCGACCGGCCAGTGTGCGGACAGGCGGGAGGCTAGCCGAGCTTGCCGTTCCAGTCCTCGTAGGGGTCCCAGCCGCCGCGCGTCTCGTAGGGGACGCCGTCGAGTTGCACCTCGGGGCCAGCCTCGCCCGCCGCGCGCACGTGACCGATCGGCCGAAAGCGGCCCGGCAGTTCGGTGCCGCGGGGGAAGGTCGCGATCAGGGCGTGGTCCTCACCGCCGCGCAGCACCTGCTCGGCGGTGACCTCGTCACGCTCACCCACAAGGCCCAGGCCGGCGATCCCGATGGCGACACCATCCAGGTCGAGCACGACACCGCTGGCGAGCGCGAGGCGACGCGCGTCGAGCGCGAGGCCGTCGCTCACGTCGAGCATGGCGGTGGCGCCGGCGAGCGCGGCCAGCACTCCGTCGCCGAGCGGGGGGCGCGGCGTGAGCTGAGCGGCGAGCTCGGCGCTGTGGGCGTGACGCAGCGCGGGAACGCGGGAGGCATCCGGATGCCCGTCCGCATCCACGGCATCGGCGAAGAGCAACTCGATCCCCCGCGCCGCCAGCCCAAACAGCCCACTCGCGGCGAGCACGTCGCCCGGCTGAGCCCCGGAGCGCAACACTGGCGCCCGTCCATCCAGGTCGCCGAAGGCGGTGACCGCGATCACGAGCGTGTCGGACACCGAGAGGTCGCCGCCCACGACGCCGCAGCCCGGTGCGAGCTCGGCGCAGGCCTCGCGCAGGCCGTCGGCGATCCCTTCAAGCGTCGCTGCGGGGGTGTCGGCCCGGGCGATGATCGCCACGACCAGGGCGGTCGGACGCGCGCCCATCGCCGCGACATCCGAGAGGTTGGTGGCGGCGGCCTTCCAACCGAGTTCGAACGGCGTCGACCAGGCAAGGCGGAAGTCCGGCCCGTGCACCATCGTGTCGGTCGTCACCACGTAGCGGCCGTCTGGGGCAGCCAACACGGCGGCGTCGTCGCCGGGGCCGACGATCGCGGCGGCGGCATTCGGCAGGCGCGGGAAGATGCGGGCGAGCACAGCGGATTCGCCGAGTGTGCCGAGGGTCTCGGCGCTGCCCGGCGTCTCAGCGCTGTTGAGACTTTCGCGCGGCGCATCCATGCAGCAACGGTACCGGGACGGCTGCCGTGTGTTTCTCCGGAGAAACCTGTCCAAGCGGCCTCCGAGGCCCCGCAGCTGCGCGGCCGTTGTCCGAGAAGTCCGGAGAAACGACATCGGGCGGGCGATCAGGTGCAGGCCGATATCCTTGAGAGTGTGATAAATCGTCGCAGGTCGGTCGCCTTCGCGCTGATTGCGGCGGTCGGGAGCGTTCTTGTCGGATGCTCCGCCATCGTCGCCTTGCAGCCTGCGCCGTACGCCAACGACAGCGCCTGCGCCGACGCGATCGTGCGACTGCCGCAGACCTTGCAGAACCTGCCGCGCCGCGAGACCAACGCACAGTCCACCGGCGCATGGGGTGACCCGGCGCAGGTTCTGCTGAGTTGCGGGGTCGCCGTGCCGAACGCTTCCACTTTGCCGTGCGTCTCCGTCGACGGCCAAGACTGGCTGCGCGACGATGCGAACGCGCCAAGCTATGTCTTCACCAGCTATGGCAGGACGCCTGCGATCGCCGTGGTCATCGACCAGAGCAAACTGACACCTGGACTGGTGCTCAGCGATCTCTTGGGCGTGGTCTCGTTCACGAAGCCGAACGGACACAAGTGCCTGTCGGTCGAGGACTCGCTCGGCGGAACGGCATCGCCGACACCGACACCGACACCGTAGACCCCCACACCGCCAGCTACCGCGTCGTCGACAGGCCCAGAGTGATCAGCTCGTCGATGAGATCCGGATAGCTCATCCCGCTGGCTAACCAGCAGGCGGGAAACATCGAGATCGGCGTAAAGCCCGGCATGGTGTTGATCTCGTTGACCACGAAACCTGCGCCCGTGAAGAAGAAGTCGACCCGCGCCAGCCCGGCGCCACCGATCGCCTCGAAGGAGCGTGCGGCGATTCGCCGAAGCTCCGCCAGTTCTTGTTCCTGGAGTTCGGCCGGGCAGACCAGCTCGACCCCTGGGGCATCAAGGTACTTCGCGTCGAAGTCGTAGAACTCGCGGTCAGTGATCACGATCTCACCAGCGAGGCTCACGCGCGGTGCGCCGCCGTCGCGACCCTGCAGCACGCCGCATTCCAACTCGCGACCGACGATCGCGGCCTCGACGAGCACGCGGTAATCCTCGGCGAAGGCGACATCGAGCGCCGCGTCCAGCTGCCCCCAAGTTGTCACCTTGCTGACACCCACACTTGACCCGGCTCGCGCGGGTTTCACGAAGACGGGAAGGTCGAGGCCCTGCATGCGGCGCTTCCAGAGCTCGGGATGCGCAACAAGTTCGGCCCGCGTCACGGTCACCCAGGGTGCCACCGTCACGCCCGCGCCCTCGAGAACGGTCTTGGTGAAGTGCTTGTCCATGCCGAGCGCGGACGCCAGCACACCGTTGCCGACGTAGGGCAGACCGACGAGCTCGAGGGCGCCCTGGATGGTGCCGTCTTCGCCGTATGGACCGTGCAGAATCGGGAAGGCCACGTCGATACCGCCAAGCGAACTGATCGTGCCGTCGGCTGCCACGACCGAGAAGACGGTTGTCGATGCCGATTCCGGTGGCCGCACCCTGGTCCCGTTGTCGACGACAACAGGCAGTTCGGCGGCCGCGTGCCCGAGCGCGAAACCGGCGACCACGGACTGGTCCTGGAGCGTCCACGCCCCGTCCCGCGTGATTCCGATCGGCACCACGTCATAGCGGGTGCGGTCGATGGCACCGAGCACACCGCCAGCGGTGGCACAGCTGATCGAATGCTCGCTGGACCTGCCGCCGAAGAGGAGCGCAACTCGGATCATGGGGGCTCCTACTTCTCGCCGGCTACTCGCCTTGCGGACCGTTCGAGTCGGTGGTCAGGTGCGGCGCGATATCCCGCGGGGCCAGCGTACCCGCCAGCACCTCGGCCACCTGGCTGACGATCGGCATCTCGACGCCGCGCGATGCCGCCAGCTCGAGGATCGGCGCAACCGAGCTGAGTCCCTCCGCCGTCTGGTGCATCTGCGCGATGACCTCGCCGTACGCGTATCCCTGGCCGAGCAGTCGGCCGGCCGTGTTGTTGCGCGACAGCGACGACTCGCACGTGGCGATGAGGTCGCCGAGACCGGCTAGTCCCGCCAGGGTCTCGGCGCGACCGCCGAACGCGACCGCGAAATCCGTCATCTCAACCAGGCCACGCGTAATGATCGAGGCCTTGGTGTTCTCGCCGTAGCCGACCCCGTCGACGATGCCGATCGCGACCGCGATGAGGTTCTTGAGCACGCCGCCAAACTCGGTGCCGATGACATCCGTGTTGACGAAGCTGCGGAAGTAGGGATTCGTCGCCGTGAGCGCGACCGCAGATGCCGTGGCCAGGCTGATTGACGACACCACCGCGGCGGTCGGCTGCTCCTTCGCGATCTCGAGCGCCAGGTTCGGGCCGGAGACGATGGCAATGAGTTCAGGATCGATGTCGAGCTCCTGTTCCATCACCTCGCTCATTCGATAGCGGGTGCCCTTCTCGATACCTTTCATGAGTGAGATGACCGGGACGCCTTCGGGGATTAGCTCACGCACGATCCGCAGGTTCTCGCGTAGCGACTGGCTCGGCACCGAGAAGTAGACCTGTTGGGCACCCTCGAGCACTTCGGGCAGCTTGGTGGAGGATTGGATGCCGCGGGGCAGGTTGATGCCGGGCAGGTAGTCGGAGTTGCGGCGGGACTGCATGATCTCGCGAGCGAGTTCAGGGCGACGCGCCCAGATTGCGACGCTCGAACCCCCGTCTGCGAGAACCTTCGCGAAGGTCGTCCCCCAGGACCCGGCGCCCAGCACGGCGACGCGGAGTTGGCCTGGGCGCAGGGTGAACGGCGTCGAGATGGGCTCGGTGATCGGGTGGGAACCGCCGACTACCGCGATCGGCCTAGTGGCCGCCAACTCGCTCTGCTCCACGGCAACGGTCATGCGCTCATTCTGCCGGATCGGCCGAGGCTTTCTTCTTCGGTTCCTCGATGCGCCCGAACTCGCTCTGGCCGTGCGCGGCCGGGTCCCAGCGTTCCGCGGGAGCGCTCTCGCCGCGCAGGCCCTCGAGGAGGGAGGTGATGGCCTGCATGACGAAAAGGGTCGCTTCGCTGAGATTCTTGGCGTCCAACGGCTTGCCCAACCAGGGGCTCAGGTCGAGCGGCTCGCCGATCACGATGTCCACCGTCTTGGGCGGGAACAGGCTGAACCGCTTCGACCATCGCGGCAGGATCTTCTGAGCGCCCCAGTGCGCAGCCGGGATGAGCGGCACCCCGGTCTCGAGCGCGATCCGCACGGCACCCGACTTGCCGCGCATCGGCCAGAACTCCGGATCGCGCGTGAGCGTGCCCTCCGGGTAGATCACCAGCGCAAGCCCCTCGGTGATGATTCGCTCACCCTGCGCAATCGTGTTGTTCTGCCCCCTCGCCGCCCGCTCGACGGCAACCTGCCCGGTGCTTCGGAACGCCCAGCCGATGACGGGCACCCGGAACAGACTGGCCTTGGCGAGGTAGTGCGGGACGCGTCCGTGATGCCAGAGCGTGTACGCCGTCACCAGCGGGTCGAAGTCGGTGATGTGGTTTGCGGCCAAGATGAATGGACCGCTGCGCGGGATCCGCTCGGCGTGCTGCACGTGGTATCGACCGACCAATACGACAAAGGGAACCACGAGCGCGGCGAAGAACCGCCAGATAGCGGTCTTCTCGCGCCGCTCAACGGTCTTGTCGATATTGCGCGGGTTGCGGGCCACGGGCTCCTCAGCCCCCGTCAGCCCTCAAGAGTGAACTGCGCTCCGAGCGCCTCGAGCTTGTCGACGAAGTGCTCGTAGCCGCGGCTGATGATCCCGAGGTTGGTCACCGTCGAGCGGCCCTCCGCGGTCAGCGCGGCGATGAGATAGCTGAAGCCGCCGCGCAGGTCGGGCACCCGCACGTCGGCACCGTGCAGAGGCGTGGGGCCGGTGATCACCGCCGCCTGCTCCAAGTTGCGGCGGGGAACGCGGCGAGTGACCGACTCGAGGCCGTCCTGGTGCACGACGATGTCCGCTCCCATCTCGACCAGGGCATCCGTGAAGCCGAAACGGTTCTCGTAGACCGTCTCGTGGATGACCGAGACACCCTCGGCTTGGGTCAGGGCCACAATGAGTGGCTGCTGCCAGTCGGTCATGAAGCCGGGGTGCACATCTGTCTCCACCTGGACCGGCTTGAGCGGGCCACCCGGGTGGTAGAACCGGATGCCGTCTTCTTGCACCTCGAAGGCCCCACCAACCTTGCGGAAGACGTTGAGGAAGGTCATCAGCTCGGGCTGCTTGGCCCCACCGACGAAAATGTCTCCGCCAGTGGCGAGTGCAGCGGACGCCCAGCTCGCCGCCTCGTTGCGGTCGAAGATCGCGCGGTGCGTATAGCCGCTGAGCGTTTCGACACCCTCGATGAAGATGGTGCGGTTCGGCTCAATCCAGATGATCGCACCCATCTTCTGCAGCACCGCGATCAGGTCCATGATCTCGGGTTCGATGGCGGCGTTCTTCAACTCGGTGACGCCCCGTGCGCGCACCGCGGTCAGCAGCACCTGCTCGGTGGCACCGACGCTCGGGTATGGCAGCTCGATGTTCGCTCCGTGGAGGCCGGTCGGGGCCGTGATCCGGATGCCCTCGTAGCTCTTGTCGACGATGGCCCCGAAGGCTCGCAGCGCATCCATGTGGAAGTCGATCGGCCGGTCACCGATGCGGCAGCCGCCGAGGTCCGGGATGAGGGCCTCGCCGAGACGATGCAGTAGTGGACCGCAGAACAGGATCGGAATGCGGCTCGAGCCAGCCAGCGCGTCGATCTGCGCGAAGTGCGCGCGTTCGACGTTCGTGGGATCGAGCACGAGAACGCCCTCTTCAGGGCTTGTGACCGCGACGCCGTAGGCGTCGAGCATCCGCGTCACGATCGACACGTCGCTGATCTCGGGAACGTCGTGCAGAACACTCGGGGTGTCGCCCAGAAGTGCGGCCACCATCGCCTTGGTTGCGAGGTTCTTCGCGCCGCGCACCTCGATCCGGCCGCGCAGGGGTCTGCCGCCGTCGATAACGATCTTGTCGAAGACGAATCCCACGCGCTCTCCTGCCTTCTGAGCATCTTTCGCGAGATCTGCGACCGAATCAACCACTGACGTACCTTTGCCTTGCTGTGAGTTGGAAACGCGTTGCTCTGGGTATGTCGCTGGCTAGTGCGGCTTCAGCGAACGGGGAGAGTCGTCGGCCGCCAGGATTCCCTGCTGCCCTCAAACTCCGTGATCCGCGCTTCGTCGCGCAGGGTGAGACCGATGTCGTCGAGGCCCTCGAGTAACCTCCACCGAGTGTAATCGTCGATGTCGAATGGCATCCGGAAGTCGCCGACCGACACGGTGCGTTCGACCAGGTCGACGGTCGCCGAGATCCCCGGTTCGGCCTCGATCAGTTCCCAGAACTTCTCGACGAGCTTCACGTCAATAGTGCCGGTGAGCAGTCCCTGCTTGCCCGCGTTGCCGCGAAAGATATCGCCGAAGCGGGGGGCGATCACTGCCCGGAATCCGTAGTCCCGCAGCGCCCAGACGGCGTGCTCCCGGCTGGAGCCCGTGCCGAAATCCTGGCCGGCGAACAGCACGGTGGCGCCCTGGTATTCGTGGCGATTCAGGATGAAATCCGGGTCCTGACGCCACGAGGAGAAGAGGGCGTCGCCATAACCGGTCTTGGTGACCCGCTTGAGAAAGACGGCCGGAATGATCTGGTCGGTGTCGACGTTCGAGCGGCGGAACGGGACAGCGAGGCCGGTGATGGTCGTGATCTTGTCCATTACCGGTTGCTCCCTTCGGCGATTGAGCTTGTCGAGATCGCGGTATCGACTGGCTCGACCAGCTCGACCGCCAGATCCCAGGGTGATGACAACGTGCCCCGGATCGCGGTGGCCGCGGCAACCAGCGGCGACACCAGATGAGTACGCCCGCCCTTGCCCTGGCGTCCCTCGAAGTTGCGGTTCGAGGTGGACGCGCAACGCTCGCCCGGTGCCAGCTGGTCGGGATTCATCCCGAGACACATGGAACAGCCGGCGAAGCGCCACTCGGCGCCGAACTCCTCGAATATCTTGTCGAGCCCCTCGGCCTCCGCCTCGAGTCGCACCCGCGCGGACCCGGGCACGACCATGACGCGCACGTGGTCGGCCTTCTTCTGCCCCCGAACGATGCTGGCGAAGGCGCGCAGGTCTTCGATCCGACTGTTGGTGCAGGATCCCATGAAGACCGCGTCGACGCGGATGTCCTTCATCGGGGTGCCGGCCGCGAGATCCATGTATTCCAGCGCGCGCTCGGCGGCTGCACGGTCGTTGGCGTCGGAGTAACTGGCCGGGTCGGGCACGGTCTCGCTCAGCGAGACACCCTGTCCAGGGTTGGTGCCCCAGGTTACGAATGGTTCGAGCTCGTTCGCGTCGAGGTAGACCTCAGCGTCGAAAACGGCGTCGTCGTCGGTGGCCAGCGTGTCCCAGTAGGCCACCGCCACATCCCAATCGACGCCCTCTGGCGCGTGGGCGCGACCCTTCAGGAAGTCGTATGTTATTTGGTCGGGAGCGACCATCCCGGCGCGCGCGCCCGCCTCGATCGACATGTTGCAGACGGTCATGCGGCCATCCATCGACAGGCTGCGAATAGCGCTGCCGCGGTACTCAAGCACGTAGCCCTGCCCGCCGGCCGTGCCGATCTTGGCGATGACGGCGAGGATGATGTCTTTCGCCGTGACGCCAGGACGCAGCTCGCCTTCAACCGTGACGGCCATCGTCTTAAACGGCGCCAACGGCAGGGTCTGCGTCGCAAGCACGTGCTCGACCTCGCTGGTGCCGATGCCGATGGCCATCGCACCGAACGCGCCGTGCGTGCTGGTGTGGCTGTCGCCGCAGACCACCGTGATGCCGGGCATAGTCAGGCCGAGCTGAGGGCCGACGACGTGCACAATGCCCTGCTCGATGTCGCCGAGCGAGTGCAAGCGGATGCCGAACTCCGAGGCGTTGCGACGCAATGTCTCGATTTGGGTGCGGCTGGTGAGGTCGGCGATCGGGCGATCAATGGCCAGGGTCGGAGTGTTGTGGTCCTCGGTGGCAATCGTCAGATCGGGGCGGCGCACCGGACGTCCGGCGACGCGCAGCCCGTCGAAGGCCTGCGGGCTGGTGACCTCGTGTACGAGGTGCAGGTCGATGTAGATGAGGTCGGGAGCGCCGTCTTCGCCCTTGACGACGAGATGGTCGTTCCAGACCTTCTCGGCAAGGGTCTTGGGCCCGGTGCCTATCGATGCGGTGATGTCACTCATTGGTTCAGAATCCTTCTTCAATCGTGGTGTCGGCCAACGACGGACTCCGCGACGAGGGGGCCGTGTTGCTAGGCCTCGTCGCGGCGACGAAGAAGGAGAACCAGTTCGAGGAGCATCCAATGAAGATACCACCGCGGCGTGCGGCCTCGCGGGCCAGACATCTCCACCCGGAGCGGATCGCTCAGTACCCGGACCGATCAGGAGCTCGGGCTCAGGACCGGGAGACCAGAATCGACACCGAACCGAGTTCGATCAGCGAGCCCAGCTGCGCGACATCCTCTCCGCCTGCGGTGAGCACCCGCCGTTCGCCACCTGTCGTGATCGCGACGCCGTTCGTGGAATACAAATCACGCACGCGGACGGTGAAGCCGCCAGTCCCGGTGCGGTCGTCCGGCTCGATCAAGGCGTGCGTCTTCGACACGGTCTTGCCCGTGTCGGAGAGCGAGACCAGCAGGGCACCCGGACGGTCGGACGGCGCGGCGGGATCGCGCCCGAGAAGCAACGGGCGGGCGACAGGAACGCGACTTCCATCTGGCAGGATCAGGATCAGGTGCACAGGGGTCACAGGGTTCACGGGGGTCACAAGGTTCACGGGGGTCACCGGGGCGGCGAGCTGGGTCTCCTCGGCGACCGTGTCGACACGCAACGCCGGAACCGTTTCAGCCGCCACCTCGCCTGTCGCGGCGTGCGCCAGCCGGTGCGTCGCAGATTCGACCGACGGGGGAATCGCGATGTAGCGGTCTGGGTCGCGGACGGGAACGGGGGCGGCGGGCACGGCCAGAGGTGGGCTGGGCGGCGGTGAGCCCAGCGGCAGGAGGAACGGGTTCTCAGCCACGAAAGATCCCCGTCGATGGCCCAAGGCGATCGAGCACCACGAGGTCATCACGCGTCACGAGCCGAGTCGCGATCGCGTACTCGACCAGGCGAAGGCGCCGGTTGGTGGCGAGATTGTCACGGCCGCCGCGCAGGCCCGTGACGCCGACCCGGTCGAGTTTGTCGCACACGTTGTCGAGTTTGCGGTTGAAGGCTGTGAGCGTCCAGCCCAGGCGCGTGGCTGCCTCCGCCGATCCCGGGATTTCCCCGTGCCCAGCGGCGCTCTGCCGCAGCAGCGGTTCGGACAGCGCGACGATCAACTGGCGCTGGCTGCTGGTGAGGGGCACATGACCGATGGTCTCGTCCCCGTCTCGGGAGACCGGTGAGACCGCGGGCCCGTAGAAGCCACCGGTGGTGTGCACCGTGAGTTCGTAGCTGGTGGACCCAGCACCGAACACGATGTGCACGTGCTCGAAGACCAGAGGCAGCCGCGCGCCCGGCGCGAGACGGGCCTGAATCTGGCCGCTGGCATCTGTGACTGTGGCGGTGAGGAGGGTGCCAACATTCTCGAGCCACCACAGACCCGCCTCGGCGCGGATGCGGAGAAAGCGTCGGTGCAGGTAGGGGTTGTCATCGACGCTCAGATCAGATTCGCGGCCGATCGAGAACTCGCGGCCCGGCTCGACAAGGTGCTCCTCATCGCCGTATTCGATGCGAAGCGTGCGCAGCGGCGGCGCGGCCGTGACCGCATCCGGTGCTTCGGGGATCGGAGCGTTGGGGATCGCCGCACCGGGAGTCACAGCGTCGGCGTCACTGCTCGTCTCGGGAGTCATGCGATCAGTCCTCGCGTACCGTGAAGCTCACGCCGCCACCCAGGTCGATGACGGTCCCGGGCAACACCACCGTTGGTTCGTACCCGCGCAGCTTGCGGGGCGAGCCGCCCGGCAGAGTCACCAGGGTGCCGTTCCTCGAGGCCAAGTCGGTGACGACGACCACGTCCCCCTCGACGGCGACACGCAGATGGCTGCGGGAGATGTCTTTGTCGTCGAGAATCGTAATCAGCCGCGGGTGAGGACCGGACGCCGCGGCAACAGCTGAGACGCTGGGCGCCCGCCCGATGACCACGGGGACGCTCAACGACTCGCGCCCACGGTCAGCGCGCTCCAGTTGGAGCGTTGGAGCGAGTTGCAGCGTGTGTGCTTGCGACGTGGACATGGGCGTGGACGTGGACGTGGACGCGAGCGAGCCAACGGCCGGGACGTGCCCAGTGATCGGCGCGAACACCGTCGCGTCCGAGGCATCGGGTGCGACCGGCACTTCCGGCTGATGGCCCTTCAGCCCCAGGTCTTCGGCGAGCATGGTGCGTCCGTCGTGGTCGCCGGGACGCTCCGGATCTGGATTCGGGATACGAATCGAGGCGCCGGCCTGGGTGCGATAGATGGTGTCCCCGAAGAGGAAGTCGTAGGCCTCCGGTTCAGTTGACGGTGCGGCAGCAGCAGCGAACGCATTTGCGCCGCGTTCAGCTGGCGCTGTGGCAGCTCCCCCGGACGCAGAAGAACCGGGTTCCGCGGCCACCACAGGCTCCAGCACCGGCACCTCGATCTGCGCCGACGGGACGAGGGTGGCCTCCGCAACGGTCTCGGAGTCTCTCGGAGTCTCGACCGTGGCGGGCGCCGGATCGTCGGCGAGCATGGGCGCCGAAACCGCTATGGTCGCGGGCAGCGAGGCGGGCACGGCAGACCTGAGCTCGACCGTCCACGTCGAGCCGGGTACCTGCAGCAGCAGGCTGCGCGCCCCCTCGAGAACGCGCTCGGACCAGGTAGCCATGCCCTCTCCGCTGATCGTGAGTTTGGCGGCATCCGGATCGGTGGAGGTCACGCTGACGCTGGCCTGGCCGCGCAGCACGACGCGGGCCACCGCCGAGTCACCGTCGATGAGGGCGAACGATGGAGCGCCCGCGATACCGCGAGCAAGCAGAAACTCGAGCGCAGCGCGAAAGCCGTCCGCCTCGGCCAGTCGCTCGGACAGCCCGCCGAACCGCTCGGCGTCGGCCCGCGGAATCGCCAGTACGCAGGCGGGCACGCCGATCAGCACCCACGCCCGAGCGTCGCTAGGGTACGACTGCAAGATCACCGTGCTCTCCTCATCTTCGGGTGTACGGATCCCATTGTGACGGGTTCCTCAAAGACGTGGGCGGGTGTCATCGAGTTCCGGGGAGAGCGCCCGGTCGCGGGTCTGCTCGTCGATTGGCTCGGGACCCTCGGCAACCACCGAAACCGCACCCCGGTAAGTGGCTTGTACCAGCACGATCGTGACGTTGTCGCGACCGCCAGCTTCGAGCGCGGCCTCCAACAGCCGGTCAACGGCGGACGCCGGGTCGTCCGCCCCGAGCAGTTGCGCAATTCGCTCGTCGTCGAGCTCTTTGGTGAGGCCGTCGGAGCAGATCAGAAAAGTTTGCGGCTGCGCGGCGGGCAGTATCCAGGCCTCCGGCGCGACCTCGTCGGATGCACCAAGCGCGCGCGTGACCACGTTGCGATCCGGATGGGTCCGCACCGCGTTTTCGTCTATCAGGCCCGCATCGAGCAACTCCTGCACGACCGAATGGTCGACGCTGACCCGCTCCAGACGGGGGACGACGGCCGTGGTATCCCAGCGGTAGACCCGCGAGTCACCGAGGTTGAAGACCATCCAGTGCGGGATCGCCGCCGGATGCTCGACCACGAGCGCCACCCCGGCGAGCGTGGTGCCGGCGATCACGCGCTCGTCTCCTGCCCACGCGGTGAGCTCACGGACGGCCGCGTTCGCCCGTCGGATCGCGGTGAGCATGTGCCCCGGCTCGGTTGGCACTGCCGGATCGAACTCCTCGCGTAGGGCCAACACGGCAGTCGCACTGGCCCGGTCGCCGAAAGCGTGGCCGCCCATGCCGTCCGCCACGGCGAAGACGGGTGGCTCGGCGATCAGCGCGTCTTCGTTGACTTCGCGCACCTTGCCGACGTGACTTACCGAGGAGACCGTCAGCGTGAGTTCGCCGAGACCCGCGACGATCCGGTGCTGTGTGATCATGTGCCACCGCCCGGTCGACGGGGCGCCGCCGTGCTCGCGAGAGCCACCACGCGCCGCGACCAGGCGGCCATCGACGCCAGTCGATATCGCGCGATCAGTTGGCGCCACCAGGGTAAGGTCGCGCGGGTCGCGTTGACGGTGGCAACCACCTCGGCCCAGACGGCATCGACCTCAGCGTCGTCGAGTTCACGACCCGAGAAGACTGCGTCGTCGGTGCGACGCGCCAGGAGAGCAAGCGAACCCGTCTGCCCGAGCGGCTCGGCAGGCGCGGCGAGCCGTGGAGCGAGAGCTTCGGCGGTGCGACCTCGGGTGCTGGGCGGAGGCGACGCGATGCCCAACTCGTCGACGCGGTCGAGGAGTTCGTCCCAGGCGCCTGCCGCGGCATCCCGAGCGCGAGGCGCGCGGCGACGTCGACGCGAACGACGTCGCTTGAGCGCCGCGATCACCAGCAGCGGCACGAACACGAGCAGGGCAGGTATGCCGAGCCCGAGCGCCGTCGGAACCACCCACCCCGGTAGCTCGAACGGGTTGCTGTTCTTCTTCTTGCTGTTGTCGATGGACACGTTGGTGACCAGATCGTTCTCGTCGTTCTGGCTGCGCGGCGGCTGCCGCACTTGCGGCTGCGGCTCAGTATGCGGCTTCGGTACCTGATCCTGCGGCACGTCGGTTTGCGTCGGCGTCGGCAGGAACGGGATCCAGCCGACCCCCTGGAACGGAACCTCGACCCACGCGGTCACGTCGTGACCGGTGATCTTCGTCGCTCCCGCACTGTCGGCGACGGTGGGCGCAAAGCCCATCACGACCCGCGCCGGGTACCCGAGACTGCGCGCCATCAGCGCCATAGCCGAGGCGTATTGCTCGGCATCGCCCACCATCACCGAGCCCGCGAACAGAGTCTGCATACGGTCGGCGCCGTGGCCGGCGAGCGATGCCACCGAGTCGGAGGCGGTGCCGTGCGAGAGGAATCCCTTCGTGTGAAGGGTTTGCTCGATGTTGCGCAACTGCTCGATCGGCGACGTCGTGTTTCCGGCGAACTCGGTGGCTTTGGCGGCCACGATGTCGGGGATGTTGTCGACGGGCCCCGTCTGCACTCGCGCGGTCGGCACATCGCGCAGGGTTCTGTCGTCGTAATCCTTCTTCTGCAACTCGGAGGTCATCGTGACCGTGTCGCCCAGCTTCAGCCCGTCCAGGATTACCGCGCTGCCGGTCGAGGCGTTGTAGCGCAGGCCGGTCAACTGCTCGCGGCTGTCTTTCGGGAGGCTGAGCGCGGTGGGATAGCCCAAGGAGGGAATCCAGACGTCGCTGTATGCGCCGATCTTCAGCGAGATCGTCTGGGTGCCACCGGCCGTCGCAAGCGTGGGTTTCGGGTACGAGCCGCCGACCAGGGCAAAGCTGCCGGATCCTTGCGTGGCGACTTTCGAGCCCGCGACGGTCCAGAGATGTCCGTCGTAGCTGTCCATCGTGGCGAGTCGCAGCCGTTCGTCAGATTTCAGACCCGTCACGGTGAACAGGATCTTGTCGACGTCGAGTTTCGAGTACTGCCGGAATCCGGCGAGCGGGCTCGCGAACGCGAGCGGTTCGAACGGCGGCACGATCTGGTCGCGGAGCACAAAGCGCGTGTCCTGCGCAGGCGCGAGTACGGCTCCCGTCAACGCACCGATGGCCACAGCGGCTCCGACGACGATGGCGGTTCCCGTTAGCCGTCTCCGCAGCATGCCGTTCTGACGTTCGACGGTGACGCGTTCGACGGTGCTGTGTCTCCAACCCAGCCAGATCAGGGCCACAGCGGCGAAGACCACACCGCGGGCGCCGGGGTAGTACGGCTGGTCAGTGCCGAGCAGGATGCTGGCGAGGAAGAGCAGCGCTGGCCCGATCAGCAGTAGCGCGGCCCGCGGCACGGTGCGCCGGCCCGGCAGCCAACGGGTCGCGAGTGTCGTGCCGACGAGGCCGACAACCCATGCTGCAACGTAGGGAACGGTTGTGACGTAGTCCGGCAGCTCGACCGGAGGGCGAAGCGTGATCAGGTCGGCCCAGCCCCAGACCGCCCCGATCCCGAGGCTCGCGATGCTGGTGAGCGTGGGGATGACGTGCGCGATCGCCTGGTTCGGCACGGCGAGTGCGCTGCCGAAGACCAGGTAGGCGACGAGGGCGAGGGCGACGGTCAGCAGTGCACCCAGTCGTAAGGCACGGGCTGCGAGCGCGACGCCTGTGCCCACTAGCAGGCCTCCGACACCGGCCAGCAGCCAGCCGAGGTTGTGGAAGCTGGTCGCAAGACCGACGATGG
>JAYTXO010000055.1:0-7882 GCA_043742905.1 Microbacteriaceae bacterium
GGCGTCGACATGCCGCGTGCCTTCGAGTCATTCTTCGGCGGTGTCACAGAGGCCGAGATTGAGGCCGGGCGCGCGCAGATGGCCGACGCGACCGCCGAATGGATGACGCCCTCGCGCGGGGACACCCATGAACTGCTGATCACCCACAATTTCGTCATCGGCTCCTTCGTGCGCGAGGCATTCGGCGCGGCGGACTGGCGCTGGCTGGGCGTCAACCAGGCGAACTGCGGGCTCACGATCATCCGTGTGCGCTCGGCGAAACCACCGGTGCTCGTCGCACACAACGACCTCGGCCATCTGCCGCCTGAGCTTCGCACCGGGCTGCCCGTCGAGCAGCCATATTAGAGCCGCTTCAGGAACCAGTTCGTTGCGTTCGGGTTGTCGTTGTACGGCTCGATGTCGAGGTAGCCGGTCGTGCGGTAAAGGCCCTGCGCAGCCTCGAGGCTGGCGTTGGTGTCGAGCGCGATCTCGCTGGCGCCGAGTCTGACGGCGCGGGCTTCGAGCTCCGCGAGCAGTTCACGACCCCAACCTTTGCCCCGTACCCGGTCACGCAGGTAGAGGTGCTTGACCTCCGCGCGATCGGGAGCGAGCATCCGGACGCCCCCGCAGCCGACCGCCCCGAACTCGTCGTCAACGACGAGGAAGACACCCGCAGGCGGCGTGAACTGCGCCGGATCGGGGAAGATCGTGCGATACGCGCCGAGGCCGTCCGGAAAGGTCTCAGTGCGCATCCCGAAGTAGTCGCTGAGCAGCTCGTGAGCGTCGTCGTCGGCGGGGGAGGCGGGACGATAGACAGGCATGCTTCAGGGTACCGAGCGACCGCGCCGACTACGCTGGGCGACATGGTGACCTCGGTGGCGATCGTCGGTGCGACCGGGCGGATGGGGCAGCTGGCCACCCGACTGATCGAGGGCAGCGACGACCTGCGCGTGCATGCCGGGCTCGGCTCCTCCGATCCGATCGACGGGATCACGGGCGCCGACCTTGTGCTTGATCTCACTGTTCCCGCCGCGTCACCCGAGATCGTGGGTGCGGCATTAGATCGCGGCATCCCGGTGCTGGTCGGCACCTCCGGCTGGACTTCCGAGCGGATCACCATACTTGCCCGCCGATTGCAGGAGACGCCCGACCTCGGCGTGATCATCGTGCCCAACTTCTCGCTCGGTTCGGTGCTTGCGACGCTCGCTGCCACGATGCTGGCGCCCTACTTTACGTCGATCGAGATCGTTGAGGCGCATCACGAGGGCAAGGTGGACTCGCCGTCGGGAACCGCGATCCGCACCGCCGAGTTGATTGGCGTGGCCCGCGGGGATGCCGGCCCGGTTGCTGCCCCGCACGCCGACCAGCGCGCGCGTGGCCAGCAGGTCGCGAGCGTACCGATCCACAGCCTGCGAATGAGCGGGCTGCTCGCCCAGCAAGACGTCGTCTTCGGCGGCGTCGGTGAGACCGTGCGGATCAGCCATGAGACTTTGAGCGACGACTCATACGCTGCGGGGCTGCTGCTCGGTCTTCGCGCGGCGCACACGGCACGCGGGGTCGTCGTCGGGCTCGACAAGTTGCTCGATCTGGGCACGCGCTAGGGCAGCATGCGCGTCCGCATCGCCGTCGCCGCGACGGCACTCCTCCTGGTGATCTACCTGATCCTGCCGCTGCGCTACGGGCTGTTGCTAGTGCAGGTGGGCACCCCGGTGGCCATGCTGATCGGGATCGCACTGTTCGTGCTCCCGCTTGTCGGCGCCTGGGCGCTGATCGTCGAGATCTTGTTCGCGGTCCGTGCCGACCGGCTTGCCCAGCGGCTCGAAGCGGAAGGCGGGATGCCGAGCGAAGAGGTGCCGATCAGCCCGAGCGGGCGCGTCGACCGGGCTGCCGCCGACGTGTTGTTCCCGAGCTACCGAGACGCCGTCGATGCGGATCCGGAGAGCTGGCGGGCCTGGTTTCGGCTCGCGCTCGCCTACGACGCGAGCGGCGATCGCCGACGCGCGCGCTGGGCGACGCGTACGGCCATCCGGCTGTCTCGCGGCACGGGGGCGACTGGTTCGACCGCGAGCGTCTAACCCGCCTCGCCCGCGACGACCGCGTCGATGGCTTGCTCGACGGTGCGATGCCGCCAGCGGAAGCCGTCGGCCTCCAGTCGCGTGGGTTCCACCCGCGCGCTGTCGAGCAGCAGCCTCTCGCCAGCCTCACCCAACAGTTTCACGACACCCTCGGGGATGCGGAACAGGTAAGGCCGGTTCATCCGCTCGGCATATGCGTGGGTGATGCGGTCGCTCGTAGCGGGCGTCGGCCCGGCGAGGTTCACCGGGCCGCTCAGCTTCGAGGTGAGCAGGTGCCGGATCGCGGAAGCTTCGTCGTGCAGGCTGATCCACGGCCAGTACTGTCCACCCGTCGCAAAGCGCGAGCCGAGTCCGACACTGGTGAGCAGGCGCACCGGTTCGAGACCTCCACCGTGCGCGACTACGACCGCGGAGCGGAGATTCACGACGCGGGTCTTCTGCGGGGCGAGCGCGGCAGCCGCCTCCCACGCGGTGACGAGTTCGGGAAAGAAGCCATCGCCCGCGGGCGAGCCCTCGGTGATCCTCTGGCCCGGACGGTCACCGTAGAAGCCGACAGCGGAGCCACTTAGGAAGACCTTCGGCGGCGTCTTCACCTGGTTCATCGCCTCGGCGAGCGTCTGCGTCGGCTGCACGCGCGAGTCGCGCAGCGTCTTCTTGTAGCCGGGCGTCCACGGGATACGCCCCACGCTCGCGCCGGATAGGTTGATGACCGCGTCGACCTCGCCGAGGATCCGGAAATCGATGGTGCGCGCGCTTGGCGCCCAGTTGACCTCGTCCTCGCCCGCGGGCTGCCGACGCACGAGTTTGAGCACGGTGTGCCCGTCCTCGCGGAGCTGACGGATGAGTTCCGTGCCGATGAGTCCCGATGCTCCGGCGATAAGGACCCGCTGGGGGCGTCGGACAGCCACAGTCAGGCCAGGCTCGCCTCGAGGGTGATCTTGATGCCCGCGAGGGCTTGGGAGACCGGGCAGTTGAGCTTCGCGTCCGTCGCGTAGCCCTGAAACTGCTCCTCGGTGAGCCCGGGTACCTTGGCGCTGACAAGCAGGTGGCTTCCGGTGATTCCCTCACCGGGCTGGAAGGTGACTGCGGCCGTGACCTGGAGGCTCTCCGGCGCGTGACCGGCGCTCCCGAGCGCATTCGACAGAGCCATCGAGTAGCAGGCGGAGTGCGCGGCGCCCAGCAGCTCTTCAGGCGTGGTCATGCCAGCGATGCCTTCGGCACGGGCCTGCCAGCTGACGGGGAACTCGGCGGCATCGCTCGAGTCGAGGGACGTGGTTCCCGATCCGGTCATTAAATCGCCGAACCAGAGGGTCGTTGCTTCGCTTGTGTGGGCCATGGTCCAACTCTAGGCGTGGCTACGCGGCATCGGCAGAACGGCTGCGGCCGACCACACCGAGGCGCACCAGCAGCAGGTAGATCTGGCAGCCGAGGCAGTACCCGAATACCGAGTTGAGAAATGCGGCGACGAAGGCGACTGCGGCTGCGATCGGCAGGGCGATTGGTAGACCGAGCAGCGCGAGCACCACGCCGATCAGGGCGATGACGAAGCCGACGCCCTGAGCGAAGGTCGGGGGGATCGGGTCTTCGAGTTCACTGGGGGCCTTCAGCCGCGGACGCACGAACTTCTTGAACAGCAACCCATAGGGATGCCGCATGACGCCCGCGAAGGCGCCCCACGCGAAGAGAACAGTGATCGCCGAGAACAGGATCAGCGCCGTCCCGGTGGCGCCGCCGAGGGCAAGACCGATCACGATGAGAAGAAGTACGGAAGTGATGCCCGCGCCGAAGCGGGGGCTCCGCGGGTCGATGCGAGACTGCTGCGTCGCGGTCTGCTGCGAGGTGCTCATGCGAGGGCCAACACTCGGTGGAGTTCGGCGGCCACAACGTCACGGCGGACCGCGCCGCCAATGCGCGAGAGCACGGCGCCGTGCGCATCCAGGATGAGTGTGGTCGGGGTCTGCAGCACGTTGAATCGCGCGGCAAGGTCGGGTCGATCGGCGATATCGATCTCGATGTGCCGGATGTCGTCGCTGCTCAGCCCCTCGAGAACGCGGGCGGTGGCTCGGCAGGGCGCGCACACCTCAGACGAGAGCTGCAGCAGAGTGGCTCGACCGCCGAGTTCGACGTTGTCGACGCGACCGGATGCCGGATGAACTCGGCCTTGTGAGGCACGCCAGAGCAGACCGAGTGCGGTCGCCGCGACGACGAGTCCCACCAGAGCGAGTGCGATCTGCATGGACAGGACAATAATCTCGCGGCGCGACGATTGAGGCTGTGTTGCGGAGTATGACGGAATACCATCGAGTCGATGAGTACCCATGCCTACGAAGAGCTGCTCCGCGACACCTTGGTGAACGGCGCGCTGAAGACGGATCGCACCGGCACCGGCACGCGCAGCGTGTTCGGTCGACAGCTGCGTTACGAGCTGCATGAAGGCTTTCCGCTCATCACGACCAAGCGCGTGCATTTCAAGTCGATCGCCTACGAACTGCTGTGGTTCCTGCGCGGCGAGAGCAACGTGGGCTGGCTGCGCGATCACGGTGTGACGATCTGGGACGAGTGGGCGGATGACGCGGGCGAGCTCGGCCCCGTCTACGGCGTGCAGTGGCGCTCGTGGCCGACACCGTCGGGGGAACAGATCGATCAGATCTCGGACGTCATCGACCAGATTCGTGCCGATCCCGACTCCCGCCGGCTAATCGTCTCGGCCTGGAATCCTGCCGACATCCCGTCGATGGCCCTGGCTCCGTGCCACGCGCTGTTCCAGTTCTACGTGGCGGACGGCAGGCTCTCCTGCCAGCTCTACCAGCGCAGCGCCGACTTGTTCCTCGGCGTTCCCTTCAACATCGCCAGCTACGCCCTGCTGACTCACCTCGTTGCCGCGCAGACCGGCCTCGAGGTCGGCGACCTGGTGTGGACCGGCGGCGACTGCCACATTTACGACAACCACCTGCCCCAGGTCATCGAGCAGCTCTCGCGGGACGCGTTCCCACTGCCGCGCCTCGCGATCACGACCCGGCGGGACAGCATCTTCGACTACACCTTCGAGGATTTCGAGATCCTGGACTATCAGCACCACCCGGCGATCCGCGGCGCCGTCGCGATATGACCGTCGCCCTGATCTGGGGACAGGCGTCGAACGGTGTCATCGGAGCGGACGGAACGATGCCATGGGACCTGCCGGAGGACCTCGCCCGTTTTCGTGAACTCACAATGGGCTCGGCCGTGATCATGGGCCGTCGGACTTGGGACACCATTCCGCCCCGATTCCGCCCCCTGCCGGGCCGTCGCAACATCGTCGTGACGCGCGACCCCGCGTGGACCGCCGACGGGGCCGCAGTCGCGCATTCGATCGACGACGCGCTCGCCCTCGATGACGCGCCGTGGGTCATGGGCGGAGCCGCAATCTACGCCGCCACGATCGGACGCGCTGACCGCCTGGAGGTGACCGAGATCGCGATAGCACCCGACGGGGACGCATTCGCCCCCGTTATCGACCCGGCCCTCTGGGCCCTCACTCCCGCCTCTGCGGGTGCCGCCTGGCTCACCGCGCGCACCGGTCTGAACTACCGCTTCCTCAGCTACACCCGCGCCTGATCTCGTTCCCTCTGACCACGAGACCGCGGATCCGAGGCTTCGGGGGAGTTGCCCGGGCGGAGGCGGCTCCACGCTGCCCTGAAAGCTGGGTTCCGTGCAGAGATGCCGGAGGGCGTGGTCATGCACTCGACGCACACACCGCTGGATCGTCGGAGTCCGGCCGTGCCGCGTGATGGGGCCGAGCGGCAAGCGGCACGGTGTGCGCCGCGGCCCGGTAGCCTGGAGCGCGTGTCGACGCCAGAGAATCCTTTCGGACAGGTGCTCGTCGCGCTCGTGACTCCGTTCACGGCCGACGGCGAAGTGCTGTGGGCCGACGTCGAGAAGCACATCGACGACGTGATCAACCACGGCGCCGACGGCATCGTCGTCACCGGGACAACCGGCGAGACCAGCACGCTGACCGACTCGGAGAAGATCCGGCTCGTCGAGGTCGCGAAGTCCGTTGCGAACGGGCGCGCGAAGGTGATCACGGGCGGCGGCTCCAACGAGACCGCGCACGCCATCGAGCTTTACAAGCGCAGCGAGAAGGCCGGCGCTGACGGCGTCATGATCGTCACGCCCTATTACAACAAGCCCACACAAGCCGGGGTGCTTACGCACTTCCGCATGATCGCCGACGCGACCGATCTGCCGGTGATCCTGTACGACATTCCGGGCCGCACCGGCATCCCGATCATGTACGAGACGATTCTGCGCGCGGCGAAGCACCCCAACATCCGGGCGGTGAAAGATGCCAAGGGCGACCTCAGTGAGGTTAGCCGCGTGCTGAATCAGACCGAGTTGCTTTACTTTGCGGGCGATGATGCCAACGCGCTTCCGACGCTCGCGATCGGCGGTACCGGCATGATCGGAGTCACCGCGAATATCGCGCCCAGACCGTACCGCACCATGGTGGACGCGGTAAACGGCAACGATCTCGCCACCGCGACGGCGGCGCACCGGGCGCTCGAGCCGCTCGTTCGCGCAACCATGACGCACGTCCCCGGAACGGTCGCCATCAAGTACATCCTGCACGGGCTCGGGCGTATCTCGAGTCCGCGCGTTCGACTGCCCCTGGTCGGCCCGGAGGAATCCGAGGCCGCCCTCATCGAAGACGAGCTGGCGCTGGTCGGAGTGATTCCGGGTATTGACTTCTCCAACTTCCGCCCCGACCGCAACGCCGCCGCAGGCGGCGCGCTGCCCAAGGTCGCCGGCACCACCAGATAACCAAGGAATCCATGCCCGGCACCGCTGTTTTCGATCCGCCCGCTCTTTCCGCAGGAACCCTGCGCGTGACACCTCTCGGCGGACTCGCCGAAATCGGTCGCAACATGACCGTCTACGAGATCAACGGCAAGCTCCTCATCGTGGACGCTGGGGTGCTCTTCCCGGAGGAGACGCAGCCGGGCGTTGACCTGATCCTGCCCGACTTCACGCCCATTCGGGATCGTCTCGAGGACATCCTCGGCGTGGTACTCACGCACGGCCACGAAGACCACATCGGCTCCGTGCCGTACCTGCTGAAGCTTCGGCAGGACATCCCCCTGCTCGGTTCGCAGCTCACCCTGGCGCTCGTCGAGGCGAAGCTGAAAGAGCACAGAATCACGCCGTACTCGCTCACCGTGAAGGCCAACCAGATAGAGAAGATCGGTCCGTTCGAACTCGAGTTCGTGGCCGTCAACCACTCGATCCCGGATGCACTGGCCGTCGCCATCCGCACAGAAGCCGGCCTGGTCCTGCACACCGGCGACTTCAAGATGGACCAGCTGCCGCTCGACAACCGCATCACCGATCTGCGTGCGTTCGCTCGGCTCGGCGAAGAGGGTGTCGACCTGCTCCTGCCGGACTCGACGAACGCCGACGTCCCCGGGTTCACACCGCTCGAGCGCGACATTGGCCCGGTGCTGGAGAGCGTGATCGCCAAGGCCAAGCGCCGCGTGATCGTCGCCAGCTTCTCGAGCCACGTGCACCGCGTTCAGCAGGTGCTGGATGCCGCAGCCAAGAACGGCCGTCAGGTCGCCCTGGTCGGCCGGTCGATGGTGCGAAACATGGGCATTGCGGCGGACCTCGGCTATCTCAAGGTGCCCGACGGTGTGCTCGTCGAGCTCAAGAAGGCGCTCGATCTGCCCGACGACCGGATCGTGTACATGAGTACCGGATCCCAGGGTGAGCCGATGGCGGTGCTGGCGCGCATGGCCAATCAGGAGCACCAGATCGAGATCGCCGAGGGCGACACGGTGATCCTGGCATCC
>JAYTXO010000056.1:0-2762 GCA_043742905.1 Microbacteriaceae bacterium
CACCTGAAGATTAGTCGCCGATGATGCGCGCGCCGTGCACCGGGCCCGTTGCGCGCACGACCGTGAGTCTGGCCGCCGACAGGGCGACCTGAAGCTCGAGGGCGGAGTCGACATCCGGGGTCAGGAAGGCGACCGTCGGCCCGGAGCCCGAGACGATGCCAGCCAGGGCGCCGTTCTGCTCGCCGAGCTCGATCACCCTGGTCAGCGAAGGTTCGAGATGCAGCGCGGGCGCCTGCAGGTCGTTGTGCATGGCCTCGGCGAGCATCGCCGGGTCGCCGGCGCGCAAGGCCTGCAGCACGTCGGTGTCGACCGAAGGCCGCGGGTCAACCGGGAAGATATCCTGCGCGTGCCGCTGACGGTGGGCGTCGAGCTCGCGGTAGACGGCTGGCGTGGAGAGGCCGAAGTCAGCGACGGCGAGCACCCACTGGAAGGTCCCCTGTGCGAGAGCGGGCGAGAGCTGGTCGCCGCGGCCGGTGCCGATCGCGGTGCCGCCGGTGAAAGCGAACGGCACGTCCGATCCGAGTTTGCGGGCCAGGCCAAGCAGCTCCTCGCGTGGCAGCTCGGTGCCCCAGAGCGCGTCGCAGGCCAGGAGGGTGGCCGCGGCATCCGCCGATCCGCCGCCCATGCCGCCCGTGACGGGAACGTGCTTCGCAATCTCGATGGCTGCCCCGCCGCGGTAGCCCGTTTTGGCGGCCAGCAAGCGCGCCGCCTTGATCGCGATGTTGCTGCCGTCAGTCGGGACCCGGCTCAACGCGACGCTACCGGTGATCGTCACACTGAAGTCGTCGGCGTCGGTAACGCGCACGTCTTCGCAGAGCGAGACGGCCTGGTAGGCGATAGCAACGTCGTGGTACCCATCGTCAAGCAGCGCGCCGACCTTGAGGAAGACATTGATCTTGCCCGGGGCCCTGGCGTGCACCGAGTCAATCATGCACTCCACACTAACAACGCGAAGGACCCTCTGAATCCCGCGCGAAACGAGGTCGGATCAGTTCTGGCGAGCTACCGCGAGGAAGTCCATCACGGTCAGCTGCTCACCACGCAACGTCGGGTCGACTCCCGCCGCTTCCAGGCGAGCGGATGCGGCGGCCGAGCCGCCGAGCAACTCCCCCAGCGCCTGACGCAGCATCTTGCGGCGCTGGCCGAAGGCGGCATCCACGAGTGAGAAAGTGGAGACGCGCTCGTTCTCCGAGCCGGGGCGCTCGCGGCGCTCGAACGACACCAGGATCGAGTCCACATTGGGGACAGGCCAGAACACCTGACGACTCACCTGGCCAGCCGTCGCCCAGCGGCCGTACCAGGCGGCTTTTACGCTCGGCGATCCGTAGACCTTTGAGCCGGGATCGGCCGCGATACGCTGACCGACCTCGGCTTGCACCATGACCAGAGCAGTTTCGAGCGACGGAACGGTCTGCAAGAGGTGGAGCAGCACCGGCACCGAAATGTTGTATGGCAGGTTCGCGACGAGCCGTTTGGGGGCACCGGGCAGGCCGGTGACCCTCATCGCGTCATCCGTGATTACGGCGAGGCGGGCCGACGTTTCCGGGGCGAGCTCGGCCACGGTTAGCGGCAACTGGGCGGCGAGGCGTGCGTCAATCTCGACCGCCGTGACACGTGCGCCCGCCTCGAGCAGCCCGAGGGTGAGCGAGCCGAGTCCGGGGCCGACCTCGAGCACCTCGTCTCCGGCTTCGATACGGGCCGTGCGAACGATCTTGCGCACCGTATTGCCGTCGACCACGAAGTTCTGGCCGAGCTTTTTAGTGGGCTGCAGCTTGAGTTGCTCGGCGAGGTCGCGGATGCCTGCTGGTCCGAGCAGGGTCACGGATGCGCCGCGAAGGGCCCTGGCGGTGCCTCGACCGCCTCGTCGTCCCAGCGCCCGTAAACGAGCTCGGTGTTCGAGCTGATTTGCGCAGCGAGCATCGAGACGTCCGTGCCGAGGTGGGCGGCCATCGCGCGCAAGGTGTGTGGGATCAGGTAGGCCGAGTTGGGGCGACCGCGGTACGGCATGGGGGTCAGGTATGGAGCATCCGTCTCGATCAGAATGCGCGAACGGGGGATCACCTCGAGGGCTTCGCGCAGCGGCCCCGCATTCTTAAAGGTGACGGTGCCGGCGAACGACAGATACCAGCCGGAGTCAGCGACCAACTTCGCGAACTCGCGGTCGCCGCTGAAGCAGTGGAAAACCGTGCGTTCGGGTGCTCCGACCCGACGAAGAGTGGCGACGACCTGAGCGTGGGCATCCCGATCGTGGATCTGCATGGCCAGATTCTGCTGCTTGGCCAGCTCGATGTGCGCCTCGAAGGAGCGGTACTGCGCGCGCTGGCCCGCCTCCTCGGGGGTGCGGAAGAAGTCGAGCCCAGTTTCGCCAATCGCGCGCACTCGCGGCCGCGCGGCGAGTTCGGCGATGCTGGCCAGATGCTCGTCGAGCAGCCCGGCCGCCTCGAGCTCGGGGACCTCATTCGGATGCAGGGCAACCGCCGCGAGCACTCGCGGTTCGTGCGATGCGATCTCGGCGCTCCAGCGCGAAGTCTCGAGATCGGTGCCGACCTGCACGACGCCGCGCACCCCGACGCTAGACGCTCGATCGAGTTGCTCGCGGTAGTCGAGTGGAGTGGTGCCGTCTGCGATTTCCAGGTGCGTGTGGTTGTCGTAGACCGAAACCACGAGCGCCTCCGGGAGCGGCGGGAACTCGCGCTCACTGCTGGTCCGGGCCGGATCCTCGGACCCGGCCCCGCGCACACGCAGAAACGATTCGGTCACGC
>JAYTXO010000057.1:0-10588 GCA_043742905.1 Microbacteriaceae bacterium
GGCGGTATCCGTTCGGCGATGCCTGGCGCGGGGTGCTGCTTGCGCTCGCGATCGGTATTCCAGGGATCGCTATCTATCTCGGTGGGAAAGCGCTGAACCTCAACGTGACCGTCGACGCGGCCTCGCTCGGGGCGCACTGGTGGACCGTGCCGATCCTGCTGCTCTCCGCCTTGCGTGCGGGGCTGCAGGAGGAGGTCATCATCCTCGGCTACCTCTTTGAGCGGCTGAAGCAGCTCGGCTGGGGCCGCTGGCAAATCATCGTGTCTGCAGCCATCCTGCGCGGTAGCTACCACCTTTATCAGGGCTTCGGCGCGTTCGTCGGCAACTTCCTGATGGGGATGCTGTTTGGCTTTCTCTATACGCGAACCAAACGGGTGCTCCCCTTCGTGATCGCGCATTTCGTGATCGACGCGGCGATTTTCGTCGGATACTCGTGGGCTTCGGCAACCTTCCCGGGGCTGTTCGGGGCGGCATCCAAGTAGAGCAGTCTGCTTCCGCGATGATGCGGCGTGCCCACAGCGCGGATGGCTCAACTCCCAGTGCCGGTCAACTGGCGCCCGGCGCTCGCCGGCGCTCTCGCGGCCATGATGGCGACGGGAGTCGTCGTGAACGCGGTCGGCACGACACCGACCTCCGGCTTCGCGCCCATCGACTACTCCACCTTCGCGCCGCACGGCGTCGAGATCTTGCGCGGGCAGTGGCGAAGTAGACAGCTCGTTCTCAGCGGCGGCCCGATCCGCTTATCATTGCGATCATGGGGGGATTGGAAATCGGTGACCGCGCGCCGGAGTTCCGACTTCCGGGTATCCGGATGCACGGCGGTCGCTTCGAACACGACGAGTACTCGCTCGGGACCCGACGCGGGCGCGGCCCCGTTGTTCTCGCGTTCTACCCGCTCGACCAGAGCAAGGTATGCACCGAGCAGATGTGCAGCTACCAAGACGACTTCGCCGGCTTCGAAGAGCTCGACGCCGAGGTGTGGGGCATCAGCCTGCAGGGCGTCGAGAGCCACGAGGAGTTCGCCGTCGCGAACGGCCTGACCTTCCCGCTGCTGGCGGATCATCGCGACGGTGTGGGCAAAGCCTACGGAGTCGCCCTCGGCGGCATCCTGCGCCGCTCCGTGTTCATCATCGATGGCGACGGCATTATTCGTTGGAAGCACGTCGCCATGATCGGCTTCACGTACCGCAGGTCCGCCGAGATCAAGTCGCAGATCCTTCGCCTGTTCCCGGCGCCCTCAGGAAACGCCTTCGCGTTCGCGCCACCTGCCTGATTCGCTACGCGAAAGCCGAAATAGGCGGGCACGCGCACATCAGGTTGCGGTCGCCATATGCCTGGTCGACGCGACGCACAGGCGGCCAGTACTTGCGGTGCTCAAGCCCGGCCACCGGGTAGACCGCCTTCTCCCGGGTGTACGGGTGCGTCCACTCCCCGACGATTGCCGAAGCGGCGGTGTGCGGCGCGTGCACCAGCGGGTTGTCGTCGGCCGGCCAGACACCGGATGCCACAGCATCCGCTTCGGCCTTGATGGCGATCATCGCCCGCACGAAGCGATCGAGTTCGCCGAGATCTTCGGACTCGGTTGGCTCCACCATCAAGGTGCCCGCCACCGGGAACGACATCGTCGGCGCATGGAAGCCGTAGTCGATGAGGCGCTTGGCCACGTCATCCACAGTCACGCCGGTGGCTTCCCGCAGCGGACGCAGATCGAGGACGCACTCGTGCGCCACGAGCCCATTGTCGCCCGCGTAGAGCACCGGGAAGTGCTCCCGCAGCCGCGCGGCGATGTAGTTGGCCGAAAGCACCGCGGCACCGGTTGCGCGCCGCAGCCCATCAGCGCCCATCATGCGCACGTATGCCCAACTGATCGGCAGGATCGACGGCGAACCATACGGCGCCGCTGACACCGGGGAGCCGCGGTGCTCGTACTCCCCCGCCGAGCCGGTCGTCAGGTCAAAAGCAGGATGCGCAACCGACTGCGCCAAGGGATGCCCGGGCAGATACGGCGCGAGATGCGCCTTCGCCGCGACCGGGCCGACGCCCGGACCGCCACCACCGTGGGGGATGCAGAACGTCTTGTGCAGGTTGAGGTGCGAGACGTCGCCGCCGAAGTCGCCGAATCGGGCGTAGCCGAGCAGCGCGTTGAGGTTGGCACCGTCGACGTAGACCTGACCACCCGCGGCGTGCACGGCATCCGCAATCGCGCGGATCTCGTGCTCGTAGACGCCGTGCGTCGACGGGTATGTCACCATCAGCGCGGCCAGATCGTCCGAGTGCTCGGATACCTTGGCGTGCAAGTCATCCAGGTCGACGTTGCCGAGCTCGTCGCAGGCCACAACGACGACCTTCATGCCAGCCAGCACGGCGCTGGCAG
The DNA here is from genome assembly GCA_043742905.1 of Microbacteriaceae bacterium. GTDB lineage: Bacteria > Actinomycetota > Actinomycetes > Actinomycetales > Microbacteriaceae > Lysinimonas. The sequence continues at coordinate 2,375 of JAYTXO010000057.1, forward strand.
CGTTGGTGCCGTGAGCACTCGACGGAATGAGGCAGGTGGTGCGGTGCGCATCACCGCGCGCGCGGTGGTAGCCGCGGATCGCGAGCAGACCCGCGAGCTCACCCTGGCTTCCGGCATTGGGCTGAAGCGACACGGTGTCGTAACCGGTGACCTCGGCCAGCCAGGTCTCGAGGTGCGAGATCATCACGAGGTAACCCTCGACATCCGCGCCAGGAGCGAAGGGGTGGATGTTGGCAAACTCGGGCCAGGTGACCGCGGTCATCTCGGAAGCCGCGTTCAACTTCATCGTGCAGGAGCCGAGCGGGATCATTCCGCGGTCGAGCGCGTAGTCCTTGTCGGCAAGGTACTTGAGGTAGCGCATCATCGCGGTTTCGCTGTGGTGGGTGGTGAAGACAGGGTGCGTGAGGAAGTCGCTCGTGCGACGCAACGCACCCGGAATCGCGGCGTCGGCAGAGCTCGCCCCCCCTGAGATCCCGAAGAGGGTATCCAGGTCAATCTCGATCTGCGGCAGCGCACCGCTGGTGGTGCGCTCGGCGCTCACCTCGTCGAAGCTGAACGAGACCCGGTCGCGGTCGACCAGGTGCAGCAGGATGCCGCTCTCCCGCGCCGCCGCGACGAGCTCCGCCGCGCGGGCAGGCACGTGCACGGTGAGTGTGTCGAAAAAGTGCGCGTGCTCGACTCCGATGTCGGCAGCGCGAAGCTTCGCCGCGTATCCCGCCGTCTTCTGCGCAACCTCGCGAGCGATCCGGGTGAGTCCGCCCGGGCCGTGGTAGACCGCATACATCGCAGCCATCACGGCCAGGAGTACCTGCGCTGTGCAGATGTTGCTCGTCGCCTTCTCGCGACGGATGTGCTGCTCGCGCGTCTGCAGCGAAAGCCGGTATGCCAGGTAGCCGTCAGCATCCTGTGAGACACCCACGAGACGGCCGGGAAGCTGCCGCTCAAGCCCGGCGCGCACAGCCATGTAGCCGGCGTGCGGGCCACCGAAGCCCATCGGTACACCGAAGCGCTGGGTGGTGCCAACCGCGACGTCCGCTCCAAAATCGCCGGGAGAGGCGATCAGAGTGAGCGCGAGCAGGTCGGCGGCGACGATGGCGAGGCCGCCATGCGCGTGCGCGGCGTCAGCGATTGCGGCGGGGTTCCAGAGACGGCCAGACGCGCCGGGGTACTGGATGGCGACGCCGAAGCTCTCCGGGATCTCGACAGGCTCGATCAGCGCGAGAGGGAGCTCGACCAACTCGATCCCGAGCGGCTCGGCCCTGCCTCGCAGCAGCGCCTTGGTCTGTGGGAAGAGGTCCGCATCGATGACAAAGACGTTCGAGCGCGAAACGGATGCACGGCGTGCCAGCAGCATCCCCTCAACCGCGGCGGTGCCCTCGTCAAGCATCGAGGCGTTGGCAGTGTGCAGCCCGGTCAGATCGGTGACCATGGTCTGGAAGTTGATGAGCGCCTCGAGCCGGCCCTGCGAGATCTCGGGCTGGTATGGCGTGTACGCCGTGTACCAACTTGGGTTCTCGAGCACGTTTCGCTGGATGACCGCCGGAGTAATCGTGCCGTAATATCCGAGGCCAATCATCGACCGACGCACGGTGTTGGTATCGGCGAGCGCGCGAAGCTCCGCGAGGGCTTCGCGCTCGGTTGCTGGGGCGGGGATGCTGCTGGGGGCGTCGGCAACGCGGATGGCGGTGGGGACCGCGGCATCCATCAAGGCGTCGATGCTGTCGTAGCCGATGGCCTCAAGCATGGTCAGTTGCGCGAAGGAATCCGTGCCGATGTGACGGTCGGCGAACTGGTCTGTCATGTGGGGGAAGTCCTTTGGCGGTTAGTCGGTGAGTGCGGCGTACTGGGCTGCGTTCAGCAGCGCGGGCAGTTCGGTGAAGCGAATCTTGACCATCCAGGCATCGCCGAAGGGGTCGGCGTTCACGAGGTCTGGCTGATCGACGACGGCCTGGTTGATTTCGACCACCTCGCCGGCGATCGGTGCGAACAACTCACCGACCGACTTCGTCGACTCGATCTCGCCGACCACCGTGCTGGCCGCGACTGTCGTGCCCACCTTCGGCAGGTCGACGTAGACGACGTCGCCCAGCTTCTCGGCCGCGTATGCCGTGATGCCGACGGTCGCGATGTCACCGTCGACGGCGACCCACTCGTGGTCGGAGGTGTACTGCAGGTCGGCAGCGGGCTCGGTCATGACTTCTTCTCTCGTGTGTAGAACGGCAGGGAGACAACGGATGCGGGCACGCGCGTACCACGGACATCCAGATGCAGCAGGGTGCCAACGGCCGCGAAGTCCGGGTCGACGTAGGCCAGCGCAACCGGGACGCGGAGGGTCGGCGACAGTGCACCGGAGGTGACGACACCGACTACCTGGGCGCCGTCGGGCAGCACGATCGAGTAGCCAGCCCGACCGGCACGCTTGCCCTCAGCCACCAAACCGACCAGTACTCTCGCGTCGGGAGCGGGTCCCTCTTCGATGGCGGCGCGACCGACGAAGTCGCCCTCTTTGCTGAGAGCGACCACCTTGCCCAACCCGGCCTGTACCGGCAGGGCGTCGGTGCTCAGTTCGTGACCGTAGAGCGGCATCCCGGCCTCGAGACGCAGCGTGTCGCGCGCGGCCAGACCGGCAGGGACCAGGCCCGAGCCGCCGCCCGTCTCGAGCAGCGCGACCCAGAGTTCGGCCGCCGCGACCGGGCCGAGGTAGAACTCGAAACCGTCCTCCCCGGTGTACCCGGTTCGGGCGAGCAGAACGTGGTGGCCACGGAAATCAGCCGTGATTGCACGGTAGTACTTCAGGTGGTCCAGCCCCGTCACGTCGAAACCTTTGACGTTGCGCAGCACCTCTTCGGCGATCGGACCCTGCATCGCGATCAAGGCAATCTCGTCGCTCTCGTCCTCCACCAAACAGTCGAACATCGCGCACCGGTCGCGCAGTTCCTGGGCGACAACAGCACGGTTTGACGCGTTGGCGACCACCAGGTAGCGGTCGTCGCCGGTGCGATAGACGACCAGGTCATCCAGGATGCCGCCGTCGCGCTCCAGAAGAAGCGAGTACTTCGCCTGCCCCTCCGCAATCGCCGACAGCTTGCCCGCGAGTGCGTAGTCGAGCGCCTCTGCGGCCTCGGGACCGACGATGAGGATCTCAGCCATGTGGCTCAGATCGAAGAGCCCACCCGCCGTGCGGACCGCGTGGTGCTCAGCCAGATCGGAACTGTACCGCAAGGGCATCTGCCAGCCGGCGAAGTCTGTGAATAGCGCACCCGCCTCGACGTGGAGCTCGTGCAGCGGGCTCAACAACTCGTCGAACGGCGCGTCAGCCGCTTCGGGACTGCCCAGCTCGGGTGGCGACGGATTTGAGGCCGACGGGGCAGGCGGAGTCTGGCGACTACCGGGATAGAGCGGGCTATCGGACATCGGCGAGTTCTCTCCTGAGCGCGGTGATTGGCTGCGGTGAACTCCCCCTCTGTCGTGGTGCCTGAGAGTTTCACAGCCCGGAAAGGGCGGCTTTCACCGTGGGCGGGAATCGCAGAGCGATTCCTCTTTTCAGAGTGGCCTGGTCGATGCGGTACACGTACCTGAGAGATTGGCGGGGAGGCTTGCTCCTTCGGTGCCGTCTTACCGTCTGACGGCTCTCCCGCATCGCGTGCGGCCCGATATTCGATTGTCTGGTTAGCCTAGCAATGCGGTGTTTCGGATGCGTGACGATCGGCGCCGCAGCTGGCGAAGCTGCTCACCCTCTTCGGCTGAAAGTAGCTGCTCTACGACTGGTCGAAGGGGTCGTCTTCGTCGTCTTCGGAGTACCCCGCGTTGCTGATGGCGGTGGCGGCCGCCTCCGCGAGATCCTCGAGGTCGTTGAACAGGCCGGGCAGCGTGCTTGAGCGCAGCAGGTGAAGCTGGTCGATCTCGCCCAGCGGCGCGATGGCGGCAAGCTGCCACGCGGCGCCCACCGGATCGTCTTCCAGTTCCACCGTGGCCGAATACTGCACCTCGCCGAACTCGGCACCCACGGCGAGTGAACGGCGCACCGTTTGCTCGACGCGGTCACGGGTGGGTTCGAGGCTGTCATCCCAGGCAAGTTCGCCGAGTTCGGTCACCAGGGCACGCGGATAGGGATCGTCGGAGAGCCACTCGACCACGCGAAAGCGGCGGGTGCCCTGCGCAACGAGCGCGATGAATCCCTCGGCACTGTCGAGCTGCGTAATGCGCGCGATGGTGCCGATGTCGAAGCGGTGCTCGCCGCCCCCGACCTCCTGACCACGCTCAATCAGCACGACGCCGAACTCGGAGGGCTCCTCACGAAGCACTTGGCCGAGCATCGCGAGGTAGCGGTCCTCGAACACACGGAGCACGAGCGGCATCGACGGGAAGAGCACTGAGCCAAGCGGGAATATCGGCAGCTCGACGATCCCGCCGGGCGCAGCTGGTTCCGTCATGATTGCAGCTCACTCATGATGACGCGACAACTCGGCAACGCGGTCACGCGTTGTCGCGGATCCAGTGCCAGTCGTCCTGGCTGAGGTCGTAGCGGTCCGGCTCAAGTTGCCCGGTGCCCGGGGTGAACTCGCCTTCTGGCTCGCCCCCGGCTGCAACGACGGCGTCGAGAATCTCTTCGGTGAGGGCCTCGTTGTGGTGATGCTTCAGCCAGGCTTGCGTATCGGTGCCGAGGTGGGGCCACCAGGATGCTGCGCTCATCCCTTTAGCGTAGCGACGTCACTCGGAGAGGGCAGCGGCAAGCAACCCGTCGGGTTGGCTGGGCGGAAGCACGTGCGCGCTGGGTTCGAAACGGGCCACGGCCGGACCGTGGCCGTTCTGACCTTGCCGGGACCGACCCGCTACTGCATCCCACCCGCGGACTGCGGCGCGAAGATCGCCCACAGCAGAGCGAGGTAGATGAGCCCGAAGATCGTTGGACCGGTGCTCGTCACGAGACTCGTGCGCTTGGCATTCTGGATGATGCGCGCAGTCACGGCGCTCGTCGTGTCGAGTGCTATGAGGTCGGAGGCGATTGCCTTCATCTCGGCGGCCGCCGAGTACTGAGCCGCAAATCCGAGAATGCCGCCAGCCAACAGAATGAGCGCGAGTGCGAGCCGGATCGGTGTCGGCATGTGTCCGATGCCGGCCATAAGGAATCCGACGGATGCCGCGAGCAGCAGGGTCGGGGCCAACTGCGATGCGATGATGTGCCAGCGGGCGGAGACCCACATTCCGTGAAGCTCGTGCTCGGTCATCCGGTACTCCTTCACTGTGCCTGGTCGTGATCCGTTCCGAGCCTACGGCTGGCACCGCCTATCGATCCGTTTCGCCCGCGCCTTCGGGAGGTGCGGCCGCGAGTTCGACGCGCTCACGCAGATAGCTGGCAAAGGGACGCAACGTCTCTGGGCTGCGACTCGCATTCCAGCTGACGGTGAGCTCGCCGTCTCGTAGCACCAGCGGCCCGAGCTTGCCAAGAGTGTCGTCGAGCGGCAGCGGCAGCGCGTCGAAATTGAGCGTGTCGTGGTTACTGAATCCCGCCTTGCGCGCCGCCTCGCGCAGCTCGCGACGCTCCTCGCCTGAGACCGAGGTGTAGTTCGGATGCTTCGGATCCCGCGCCCGTGTCACCGCGCCCGTCGCGAACAGCGCGCCGTCTCGGGTGAGCAACACCACGCCGAGACGCCAGACGGGGCAGACCATGACGAACTTCGCGGGCCACGGAATGAGCAGCACCCGGTGAGCGGGGCGGTACTCGGCCAGCGTCTCGGTGCGGGCTCCGGAAGAACGCAACTCGGTGATCGCCGAAGCGATCGTGGCCCTGACGGATGCCGGTGCATTCGTCATGAGGTCGCGCGTCCCTCAGGGAGTACGAGGGCGGCAGGCATGAGAGTTAGCCTAGAACGTGCACAACACGGGTCGTTTCGCGGGATCGGTCCCTCGCCATTGCTCCTCGGTACTCGTGATCGTCAGCCCCACCTTATTGAGAGCCTCCGCAGATGCCACAGCTTCGGGAACGTCTCCGATCCGAGCGCGCGCCGCTAGCTATCCATTTGCTCGTGTTGGTCCTCGGTTTCGTCGCTCTCGCGATCGTCGCGACCCGCGAATGGTTCTTCTACGACGACTGGTATTTCCTCGTAAAGGACCCGAGCGTGATCTGGGCACCGCACGTTGGGCATTGGAACACGGTGCCAGCGCTGCTCTTCCGGGCGACGCAGGGCATCTTCGGGATGGACCACTACCTCCCGTTCGCGATCCCCGCGATCCTGGTGCATCTGGGCGCCGTGCACCTGGTGTGGCGGATCACGGTTCGGGTCGGGGTTCGGCCCTGGCTCGCGACGGCGTTCTCGGTGCTGCTCGTCTTCCTGGGTGCGGGATCGGAAGCGATCGACTGGGCGGTGCAGATCGGCTTCGTCGGCGCGCTGACGGGGCTGCTCGGAGTCATCGTGCTTCTGGATCGGGAACGAATCGGCGTTGGTCGCACCCTGGCCGCCTCAGCACTCGTGCTGGTCTCGCTCGCGAGCTCGGAGGTCTGCCTCCCCTTCATCCCGGTGGCAATCGTGATCGCGCTGCTGCGACACGGGTGGCGCCGCAGCCTGGCCGTGTTTGCCGTCCCGCTCGCCGCCTTCGCGACCTGGTACCTCGTGATTGGCCACACCGATCCGTCGACCGGTCGCGCGCGGGGGCTCGGGCAGGTGCTTCTGGTTCCCCAGTACGCCGTGTCGATGCTGAGCGACGGACTCGGACGGATGTTCCCGATCCCGCTGCTCGGGGGGCTCGTGTTCGTCACCCTGGGGGTGTGGTGGCTCTTCACGGTCCGGGGAACCTTCCGCGGCGGCGAGACGACGACGCGCATCGCGTACCTGTTGTTCCTTGTCGCGCCGGTCTTCGCGCTGCTCACGGGCTACTCGCGCATTGGAGGCGGACTCGATACCGCAACCTCCTCACGGTATGTCTACGTCATCGTGATGGCGATCAGTCCGCTTCTGGCCCTGGGATTCGACCGGCTGACCCGACGCGCGCCCGTTCTGCCTGCCCTAGTGCTGGTGCTGATCTTGGCCGCGTGGAACGCCGGCGGCCTGGCGATCGCGTTGGACAAGCGCGTTCTGCGCGCGGAGAGCACTCGGGTCGAGCTGGCGCAGGTTGCGGCGCTGCTGGCGTCCAGACCCGAGTGCCTCGCGGATGACAACCGTCCCTCGCCGCAGTGGGCTTCGGACGTCGAGGTAGTCGACATGAGGTACTGGATCGCGCAAGGCTGGTACCACCCCGCCACGGAGACTCCGTCGACGCGTGGCTGCGTCGGGTGAGGGTGAGATACCGGCACAATTGTCTTACGCTCTAAACAACCCGTATTCGGGCCAGACATCCCAGCTCCCGGATCGGACTACCAATGACGCTGCTTCTCAAGCCTGGTACGGACTGGCAAAGCGTCACTGACACGGCCCGGCGACTCGCCCCGGAAGCCTTCGACAGCGACCGAATCCGCAACCTCATCGGGGGTAGTTGGCTTGCCGTAGGGGCAACGGGCAAGCACGTCAATCCGGTCGACCAATCCCCGATTCTCGGCCCGCCGCGGGTGGATCACGACACCGCCGTCACCGCCGTCGCTGACTCGGTTCGCCAGCACCACGAGTGGGCAAGCGTGCCGCTGGACGAGCGGGTCACGAGGGTGAGGGCCGCGCTCGACGGGCTCCGTGACAGCCGAGACGCGATCGCCATGCTGCTGGTCTGGGAGATCGGGAAGCCATGGAAGATCGCGTGCGCGGGGCATCGACCGCTGCATCGAGGGCGTTGAGTGGTATCTCGGGCAAATCGGGCGGCAACTTGACGGTCGGCGGCCGTTGCCGGGCCCGGTCTCAAACATCGCGTCGTGGAACTACCCGCTGAGTGTTTTGGTGCACGCCGAGCTCGTGCAACTGCTTGCGGGCAATGCCATGATCGCCAAAACTCCGTCTCAGGGCGGTTTTCACGCCCTCACGTTGGCGCACGCGATGATGGCGCGTGCCGGGCTCCCCGTCACCCTGCTGTCAGGCGTCGGAGCCGAACTGGCGGATGCTCTCGTCTCGTCTCCCGGTCTTGGCGCACTTGCCTTCGTTGGGGGCCGATCAAACGGCCGGGCGGCAGCCGAGACCTTGGCGAACTTCGACAAGCGACACATTCTGGAACAGGAAGGGCTGAACGCCTGGGGCATCTGGGACTACTCGAAGCCCTTACGGAGGATCGGGGCGAGCTCGTCCCAGTTCGAGT
>JAYTXO010000058.1:0-3271 GCA_043742905.1 Microbacteriaceae bacterium
AGCGCGGATCACCTGCTCATCCTCGTCCGCTCGGGCGTACCAGCCTTTTCGCACCCTGATGACCCATCGCCCGTACCAGGCCGCAACATCGATGGCGTCCGAGGAGACACCCCACGCACGCAGTTGCCATCGGCTCGCGAACCCGCCGCACTCTTCGATCGCCTGAACAATGTGTCGCATCCACGAACCCTCCCGTATCGCGATCGCCCGGGACCGCCACCGTCCGCGGAAGGCGCCCACTCCGGGTGCACTCCGGTTGTGTAGGACCGTCCTACATAACCGGAGTGCACGGAGACGACGGGGCGCATCCAACGAGAGGACGTGGCAATCTAGCGATGAGCGCGCTGAAACCGATCGCTAGAGCCCCGGAGAACTGGCTTACAGGAAGCTTCCAGCGAACACGCAGATAATGGGCGCATGACTGACGGCCCAAAGATCCTCATCGTTGATGACGAACCCAACATCCGCGACCTGCTCACCACCAGCCTGCGTTTCGCCGGCTTCGCGGTGCGTGCGGTCGGCAACGGCGCTCAGGCGATCTCCGCCGTGCTTGAGGAAGAGCCCGACCTGATCATCCTCGACGTCATGCTTCCCGACATGAATGGGTTTGGCGTGACCAAGCGGCTGCGGGCATCCGGTTACACCGCGCCCATTCTGTTCCTCACCGCCAAGGACGACACCGAGGACAAGATCACCGGCCTCACCGTGGGTGGCGACGACTATGTCACGAAGCCGTTCAGCCTCGACGAGATCGTCGCGCGCATCAAGGCGATCCTGCGTCGCACGATGCAGGACGAAGAGGACGCGGTTATCCGCGCCGGTGAACTCACCATGGACCAGGACACGCATGAAGTCACCGTGGGCGCCGAAGGGGTCGAGCTCAGCCCGACCGAGTTCAAGCTGCTGCGCTACCTGATGCTCAACCCGAACCGGGTGCTCAGCAAGGCGCAGATCCTCGACCACGTCTGGGAATACGACTTCAACGGCGACGCGGGTATCGTCGAGAGCTACATCTCCTACCTGCGCCGCAAGCTCGACCAGCACTCGAATGAGCCGATGATTCAGACAAAGCGCGGATTTGGCTACATGCTCAAGGCCTCCAAGGCCTGACCCGCAACTCGGAGGCTTTCCCCGTGGCGACAGTGAACGCCTCGTTTGATCGTTGGTGGAACGGCGTTTCGTTGCGCGCCAAGATCACGGGCGTCACGGTGTTGCTGCTCACCTTCGGACTCACCGTCGCTGGCGCGGGCACGATGAGCGTGCTGCGCGGCTACCTTATGGATCAAGCCGACGTGAAGGTGAACAGCCTCTACGCCAGCGCGGGCAATCTTCCGATTTCCACAGTGACGGATTGCGCGGTCACCTACTCCCCGAACGGCACGTTGTTCGCCGTGCTCTCATCCACTGGCAAGGTGAAGTGCAGCAACGTCCCGAGCACCAAGAACGCCCCAGACACCAGCGTCATGGACCTCGCCTGGGTCACTGCGCTTGACTCGGACAGCGGCTCAACTCTTCCCAAAACCACGATCTCGGATCGCTCGGGCAAGTCGCACTGGCGGGTGATCGCCGCGTCGATCCAGCTACCCACCGACTCCAACTTCTCGATCATCGTGGTGGGGCAGAGCATCGATGACGTCGATTCGACGGTAGCGCGCTACCTCCTGATCTTCTTCGGATTCGCGCTCGCCGTCGTCGTCTTCGGTGCCGCGACGACCCAACTGCTTGTGACGAGCACCTTCGCCCCGCTGCGCGACGTGGAGGCCACAGCCGCCCGATTCGCCGCTGGCGACTACAGTCAACGACTGGGCGGTGCGACGCCCAACACCGAGGTAGGGCGGCTCAATAGATCGCTCAACACCATGCTCGCGCGGATCGACCGTGCCTTCGCCGACCGTCAAAGAACCGTCGAGCAGATGCGCCGCTTCGTGGGCGACGCCAGCCACGAACTGCGTACCCCGCTCGTCTCGGTGCGCGGCTACGCCGAGCTGTACCGGATGGGCGCGATCAAGTCAACCGAGGATGTCGGTCAGGCGATGGAGCGCATCGAGAAGGAGGCAATCCGGATGGGCGGGCTCGTCGAAGACCTGCTCGAGCTCGCCCGGCTCGACGAAGCCAAGCCGCTGCGACTCGGACCGGTCGACCTGCTACCGATCGCCCAGGATGCGGCCCTCGATGCCACGGCTGGCAACCCGAGCAGGCGCATTACGGTAATCGTGCCGCAGTCCCTCGAGGAACCGGCGGAGAAGGCGGATTCGTCGGCGACACCACCCACGGCGGAGCCAGCGACCGTCACGGGATCCCTGCGCCTCACCGGGGCGCTCGCCCGTCTCCGCCGCCGCCGTCCTCCGCTACCCATCGTCGGTATCGGGCCAGGAGCCGCCCCGACTCCGCTGGTTTCGTTGCCAATCCCGGATGTCGGACCGATCGTGCTTGCCGAAGGGGACAAGATCCGCCAGGTCGTCACGAACCTGATGGGCAATGCAATGCGCTTCACGCCGCCTGACTCCCCCATCGAGCTGGTGGTCGAGGTAGATCGCGAAGGCGGATACGGACAGCTCTCCATCGTCGACCACGGAGAGGGCATCCCGCCGCAGCTGCGCGAGAAAATCTTCCAGCGCTTCTGGCGAGCCGACACCTCTCGCACCCGCGACACCGGTGGCAGCGGCCTCGGCCTCGCGATCGTCGCGGGCATCGTGACGAACCACGACGGGCACGTCGAGGTGGTGGAAACTCCGGGCGGCGGGGCGACGTTCCGGGTCAGCCTTCCGCTCCTCCCCAACGAGCCTGGATCTGAATCCTCCACGGGTGCTCCCTTACCCGCGACGGACGCTGCACCCCGCTCCTAACCTCGCCCGCATGACGAGATATCAGGTGGACAGTGAAGCGGTCGTTGCGGCGACCGGTAGTGTACGCGCGGCCGTGGGTCGCATCCAGGCCGAGGTGAGCGGACTGCACGGGCAGCTCGTGAACCTGCAGTCCTCATGGTCCGGCCCGGCGGCGAGCGCCTTCCAGGCCGTCGTCGGCGACTGGAAGGCCACGCAACAGCGGGTGGAAGAGAGTCTCGCCGCGATCAACGCGGGGCTCGCCCAGGCCGGCAGGATCTACGCCGACGTCGAGCAGCAAAATGCGCGGCTTTTCACGCAGTAGACGTCGTCGCCTTGTCGCGCGAGTACGATCGCGACATGACCACTCGGAGCAGCGGTGTGCGGGCGGGCAACCGTCCTGGTTCGCACTCCGGTGCCCGCGTCGTCGCCACGTTTATCGATCTAGC
>JAYTXO010000059.1:0-3017 GCA_043742905.1 Microbacteriaceae bacterium
GGTGCCCCCGTCGAACGAGCGAAAGAAGGCGGGAAGGCCGAGGGCGAGCATGATGACGCCGATCATCTGCACCATCGTTGCGATGCGGTAAAACCAGTCATCCGTATCGTAGGCGGAGGAGAACCAGGAGAAATTGATCCACGCCCCACAGATCGTGCACATCGCGAAGGCGAAGCCGAGGAGGCCTGCCCCGAGATGGCCACCCGCGAGGAGGCGCGCGAACTGGTCGGCGGCCACACCGAAGGCGACGACCAGGGAGAGGTCGTAAAGCAGTTCGAGCGGCGTCGCGACCCGGTGCGCCTCACGCGGGTTGCGCCCGGTCATCCGTGGCAGGCGCGCAGCGGAGGAAGTCGAATCGGTCATCGGTTCATTCTGTTCGGTGAGAACATCATTATCGTGCTCCGTTTACCGGGCGCGAACGGCAGATGCGTGTGAGCCAGCGGATACGTTGCCGGTGCGCGCCGCGGCAACGAACCTGCCTCGGTCCGACGAACCGAACTCGCTGAGCGCGTTCTTGACGGCCGCCGCTGAGAGGTTCGCCCCGAACAGCAGGCTCTCGGGCTGTAGGGCGATGCTGTCATGGAGGGTGCCAGCGAGGATCGGGTCGAAGCCGACTGCGTCGACGAGTTGTGCGACGCGTGCGAGGTCGGTGGCGTCGTCGCCCGCGATTCCGATCGCTTTCCGGCCCGGAGCGAGCGGGGGCAGCGGCCCCTCATCGAGGTCGTGGTAGCCCATATGGTTGAAGGCTTTAACGACGCGTGACTCGAAAAGGTAGCCCTGCACGATCTCGCTGGTGGAGATGCGCGGATCGTTGAGGTCGTCGCGCACGCCATCGATATCAGACCAATAGTTCATGGCGTCGATCACCAGCTTGCCCCTGAGCCGATCCCGCGGGATGGAACGGTACTTACCGAGCGGGAGGGCGAGGATCACCAGGTGCGATTCGCGGGCGACAACCTCAGCCGTAGTGGTCTCGGCGCCGGGAGCGAGCACCTCCACGATGAGGGAGATGCGCGACGGATCGCCGGATCCGGCGACGAGCACACGGTATCCCGCGACGAGTAGCAGGCGGGCAAGGACCGTGCCGACCTTACCGGCGCCGAGGATGCCGATAGTCGCCTCAGGCATCGGCAGTCTGCTCCGCGAGGATCTCGCGCACGCGCGGTCCCACGACCGAGCCGAACAGTTCGATGGTGCGCGCGCGCGCGGAGCGGGGGAGGCCGGAGATGTCGTATTTCAGGTCGAAGCGGCTGATGTGCAGTACGCGGGTCATGAGCGCGATCTTCTGGGCGACGGTTTCGGGGGAGCCGACGAAGAGAGCGCCCGTCGCCAGTTCGAGATCGTATCGCTCTCGCGTTGGCGGGGAGAAACCACGATCCTTTCCCATCGACTCGATTACCGGCTTCCAGGCTGTCCACCACGTCTCGGCGGCTTCTTCGTCTGTCTCGGCGATGAGGCCGAGAGCGTGCTGGCCGACCGGCTGCACGGGCATCCCGAACTGCTGCAGAGCGCGGAAGTAGAGGTCGACGTGTCCGGCGAAGCGCTCGGGCTGGCCGCCGATAATCGCGAGCATGAGGGGGAGCCCGTAGCGCGCGGCGCGCACCACGGAGTTGGGGCTGCCGCCTACGCCGATCCACGTGGGAATGCCGCCCTCACGCATGCGGGGATGCAGGGTCTGCTCGACCAGTGGCGCTCGGACCGTGCCGGACCAGGTGACCGGACTTTCGCGCTGTAGTTTCATGAACAGTTCGAGCTTCTCCTCGAACAGTTCCTCATAGTCGGTAATGTCGTAGCCGAACAGGGGAAAGGACTGTGTCTGCGATGCCCGCCCGAGCACCATCTGGGCGCGCCCGTTGGAGATCGCGTCCAGGGTGGAGAACTCGTTGTAGAGGCGCACCGGATCGTTCGTACTGAGCACCGTAACCGCCGTTCCCAGCTTGATGCGGCTGGTCGCCGAGGCGATGCCTGCGAGGATGACCGCTCCGGCCGAATCAACGAAACCTTCGCGGTAGTGCTCACCGATGCTGAACGCGTCGAGCCCGACGGATTCCGCGAATTGCGCCTCTTCGATCACCAGGCGTACCGTTTCGGCATCGCTGAGCAAGCGGCCGTTTTCGGTCGGCACGTCACCAAACGTGTTGAGCCCCAGTTCTAGGGGAAAAGCCGTCATGTCGTCCTCCAGGTAATTGACGTGTCAATCATCCGCCGATATGATTGACATGTCAATCGGAGAATTTTATGAGCACGCACGCCGAAGTCAGATCGAGCAAGCGCTCGCCCAGCTCAGAGAATCTGGCGATCTGGCGCGAATACGTGGAGACCAGCGAGCGGTTGCGCACGATGCTTGCTGCTTGTCTTCATGCCGATTCGGAACTATCGACCGGTGATTACGTCATTTTGCTGGCGCTCTCGGAGGCTGACGGTAAAGCTCTTCGATCTTCTGAGCTGGCCGACCGGATCAGCTGGGAGCGCAGCCGCCTCTCTCATCATCTGCGACGGATGGAATCGCGAGGGATCGTGGCCCGACAGAGGTGTGTCGACGATAGCCGTGGTGCTGAGGTGGTGCTTACCGAAAACGGTGCTGCCCTGTTTAGGCGGGCGTCAGTGCCTCACCTGCGCGCCATTCAGAGCCTGTTTGTCGACGGGCTCGATCTGGATCTTCTTCATCAGGTGCAAAATATCAACCAAGCACTCAACGCCCACCTGAAGGGTCTGGCCGCCGCACCAACGTCCTGAATCTAGGGCAGATGTCCGGCGAGGTGCCAGAGCACGTCTCGAAACGTCGCTCGGTCTGCTGGATCAATCCCCTCAAGAACAGAGTCTGCCGTTGCTTGGCGCGCTGTCGCAATGGCTTCGCGCACCCTACTTCCGGCCGCGGTAATCTCCGGAATACGTACTCGGCGGTCACTCTCCGAGAGACGGCGAACGATCAAACTATCGCGTTCAAGCCTGTCCAGAATGAGCACCATTGTGCTCTTGTCGATGGCGAGTTGTGTGGCGATCTCCAGCTGCGTTCT
>JAYTXO010000060.1:0-4565 GCA_043742905.1 Microbacteriaceae bacterium
CTGGGATCGCGCATATCGCAGCGGCGACCTGGTCCGCTTCGATCGCACCGGGCTGGTATTCCAGGGCCGCGCCGACGACCAGGTCAAGGTCGGCGGTCGACGCATCGAACTTGGCGAGATCGAGGCGGCCTTGCACAAGCTGCCAGGGGTCTCGGCGGCGTCGGTGGCGGTCCGCAAGACGGCGGCCGGTAACCAGGTACTGGTGGGCTACGTGGCCGTGCCGGATCCGGGCGCCTTTGATCGCGCGGCCGCGATGGCGCGGCTCCGCGACGAGCTGCCCGCGGCTCTCGTTCCACTGCTTGCCGTGCTTGAGGAGCTGCCCGTGCGCACCTCGGGGAAGATCGACAAGGCCGCGCTGCCGTGGCCCCTCGCGACAGCGGAAACCATCGGCGAATCCGCCGACAACTCGAACCTGGATGCCGGCCAACGTCACCTCGCGGAGCAGTGGCAGTCGGTGCTCGGCATTCCCGTCGCGGAGGCGAGCTCCAACTTCTTCGACCTCGGCGGCGGTTCTCTCGCGGCCGCGCAACTCGTGGCGCGAATCCGGGACGACGACCCCGAGTTCACCGTGGCCGAGGTCTACGCGCATCCGCGGCTCGGTGCGATGGCCAACCTGATCGCGGCTCGGGTCGGCGAGGTCGGGGGTGACCCGCTTCCGGCGCGTGAGTTCCACCACATTCAGCCGACACCACTTCGTATGCAGCTGTTGCAGTCGGTGCTCGGGGTTCCGCTCTACGCGCTCAGCGGCGTGCGCTGGCTGGTCTACCTGCTCGCGGCGGGGGCGATCCTGCGTCCGTTTGGCGGCTTCGATGTGCTCCCAGTGGTCCCGCTCTCGGCGCTCCTCCTCGCCCTGCTGATCTTCTGCACGCCTTTCGGTCGTATGGCGATCGCGGTGCTGTGTGCTCGCCTGCTGCTGCGGGGAGTGCGCGCAGGAGACTATCCGCGCGGCGGCGCCGTGCACCTGCGGCTCTGGCTCGCCGAGCAGGCCGCACACCTGGTGGGTGCCGTGAGCCTTGCCGGAGCGCCGTGGATCAGTTACTACGCTCGTGCGCTCGGTGCAACGATCGGCGAGGGAGTTGATCTGCACACCCTGCCGCCGGTCACCGGCATGCTCACCATCGGAGCTGGTGCCTCAATCGAGCCCGAAGTCGATCTCAGCGGCTATTGGATCGACGGCGATGTGCTGCGCCTCGGGGCGATCCGGATCGGCGCAAACAGTTCGGTTGGGGCGCGCAGCACTCTGCTGCCCGGCACGCGGATCGGCAAGCACGCCAAGATCGCTCCCGTTTCAGCGGTATTCGGCCGCGTGCCGTCCCACCAGCTCTGGGCCGGATCGCCCGCGCAGCGCGTCGGGCAGAGCACCGCCTGGTGGCCCGAGACCCGCCCACCCAGAGGCCGTCGCTGGGTCTGGGCATACGGGGTCTCGTCCGCGGCGCTGTCACTGCTGCCGATCGTCGCGCTCGCGCTCGGCGGGGTGGTCGTGGCGCTGGGGATGCACGGTGCCGCCACGCTCGGCGAGGCCGCGGCGCGCGCGTTCGCGGTGCTCGTGCCGGCGACCCTGGCATCCGGTCTCGTCATCGCCGGTTTGGTCGTCGCGTCGGTTCGCCTGCTCGCGCTCGGCGTCGTCGAGGGCATTTTCCCGGTGCGCAGTCGCGTCGGTTGGCAGGTGTGGAGTATCGAGCGGCTGCTGGATTTGTCGCGCGTGATCCTGTTCCCGCTCTACTCGAGCCTGTTCACGCCGGTCTGGCTCCGCATGCTCGGCGCCAAGGTCGGCCGCGATGTCGAGGCCTCGACGGTATTGCTGCTCCCAACCATGACCACGATCCGCGACGGCGCGTTCCTCGCCGACGACACTATGATCGCCAGCTACGAGCTCGGCGGCGGCTGGTTGCGGATCGCACCTGTAGAGATTGGCAAACGGGCGTTCGTTGGAAACTCAGGAATGGCAGCGCCCGGGCACGTCGTCCCGCGTGACGGACTCGTTGCTGTGCTTTCTGCGGCCCCGCGCAAGTCGAAGGCCGGGTCGTCGTGGCTCGGTTCGCCCGCCGTCCGATTGCGACGCACCGTAGGAGCGATCGACGAGGCACGCACCTTCCGGCCCGCGACGGGACTGCGGATTACTCGCGGCGTCTGGGAGCTGTGTCGCGTCATCCCGGTCGTCATCAGTTGCGGGATCGGGTTGGGAGTGTTCTTCACTCTGGCGGCGCTAACGATCGCGTGGGGTGCGATCGTGGCGACTCTTTTCAGCGGCATCGTCATGCTCACGGCCGCCGGCGTCGCTGCGCTCGTTTCTACAGCGGCCAAGTGGGCATTTGTCGGGCGGATTCGGGTGGGGGAGCATCCGCTGTGGTCGTCGTTCGTCTGGCGCACCGAAGTCTCGGACTCCTTCGTCGAGATGGTGGCCGCGCCCTGGTTCGCCCAGGCCGCCGCTGGAACCCCCGCGCTGGTCTGGTGGTTGCGCAGCCTCGGTGCGCACATCGGTCGCGGCGTCTGGTGCGACACATATTGGTTGCCCGAGGCGGATTTGGCGTTCCTGCATGACGGTTCCACCGTGAACCGCGGGTGCGTCGTCCAGACTCACCTGTTCCATGATCGAATCATGAGCATGGACACGGTGACTCTGGATACGGGCGCAACCCTCGGCCCACACAGTGTGATCCTGCCCGCTGCGCGCATCGGCGAGCACGGGACGGTGGGCCCCGCTTCGCTCGTCATGCGCGGCGAGCTCGTCCCGGTCGGTTCGCGCTGGAGTGGAAACCCGATCGGTCCGTGGCGCGAGGTCACCCTCGGCGACTATCACGCGAAGCGCGCCTAGTGTCGGCCAAGTCGGTGGGTGCCGCCTCGGCGGGAGACCACTACCTTCCCGGGCACGGCAACGGCGGCTACGCGGTCGAGCACTACCAGCTCGAGTTGAAGTACCGGCTGCCCACCAATCGTCTTGCCGGTACAGCGACGCTCCGCCTGCGCAGCACGCAGTTGCTGGAACGGTTCAGCCTCGACCTGGTGCGCCTGCGCGTCAGCAAGGTGCGGATCGACGGGCACCGAAGGACGCGCTTCGAGCAGACCCAGCGCAAAGTAATCATCACCCCCGCCGCGGCGATCCCCGCCGACACCGAGTTCGTGGTCTCGCTCGACTACGCGGGGGTCCCCTCGCCGTCTTCGAGCCGCTGGGGAACTGTCGGCTGGGAGGAACTCGCCGACGGGGTCATCGTGGCCGCGCAGCCCTCGGGAGCGCCGACCTGGTTCCCGTGTAACGACGCGCTCGCCGACAAGGCGAGCTACGACATCCGGATCTCGACCGACCAGAACTACGCGGTCGTCTGCAACGGTCGGCTGGTCGAGCACTCGGTGTCGGCCGGGCAGGGACACTGGCACTACGAGCAGACGCAACCGACCGCGACCTATCTTGCGACCGTGCAGATCGGCCGCTATGCACTCGCTGCGCAGAGCTTCGACGGGGTGCCGGGGGTTCTTGCCTATCCGCGCGCTCTTGAGCCGCAGGTGGTGACCGACTTCGGGCCGCTCGGCCGGATGATGGCGCTGTTTCAGGATCGCTTCGGCCCATATCCTTTTGACGATTACACCGTCGTAGTGACGCCTGACGTACTCGAGATCCCCCTTGAGGCGCAGAGCCTAGCCATCTTCGGCGCCAACCACGCTGACGGATTTCACGGTTCAGACCGCCTCATCGCCCACGAACTCGCCCACCAGTGGTTCGGCAACAGTGTCGGCCTCGCGCACTGGAAAGACATCTGGCTCAACGAGGGTTTCGCCTGCTACTCCGAGTGGATCTGGTCGGAGCACGACGGCGGTTCATCGGCGGATGCCCTCGCCCGCCAGTATCGCCGCGGAGTCGCGGCCCAACCGCACGACATTGTCGTCGGCGACCCGGGACCGTCGCTCATGTTCGACGACCGCATTTACAAGCGGGGCGCACTCACGCTGCACGCGCTGCGCCGAACGATCGGCGATCCGGCGTTCTTCCGGTTGCTGAAGGAATGGACGTCGACGCATCGAGGTTCGACGGTGACGACCGACGACTTCCGGCGGCTGGCGGCCGGGTACTCGTCGGCGCCGCTGGATCGGCTATTCGACTCCTGGTTGGTGGCCACCGACCTGCCGCGGTTGCCCTAGAGAGCCGTCTCCGCGAGCGCGGTCGCGACCGAAATGACGTACTGGTCATCGCTCGCGTCGGTGAGCGCATAGCCGACGCCCTCGAGCGTGGCGACATCACCGATGACCTCGACGGCGCGTGGGTCGACTCGAAGACCGCGGCTGTCGGCCTTGAGCACGGCTTCAACGCGGGTCCAGTGCGCGAGGTCTGTTCCGCTGGCAATCTTGAGGATCGCGGCGAGTCGCTCCGGGGATATATCGCGTCGCTCGATGTCTACCCCGATCGCCGTGCCCACGGTCGCCGTGCCCACGGTCGCCGTGCCCCCGATCGCGGTGCCCATGGTCGCCGTGCCCCCGATCGCGGTGCCCATGGTCGCCGTGCTCACAGTGGCCGCGGCAACAGTACGACCGCCCGCGTGCGACAGGCTCGCGCGGACTTCGGGGTGGCCCAC